>CAYYSC010000023.1:0-15634 GCA_964474065.1 uncultured Rhodospirillales bacterium
GCCATCACGAGTTCTACCGTATCCAGGGAATCAGCCCCGAGGTCTTCAACAAATTTCGCCTCAGGAACTACCTGGTCTTCATTTACACCAAGCTGCTCAACAATAATTTCTTTTACTCGATCTGATACTGATGCCATTTAACTTCTCCTTTCTTCGGAGATTCTTGTTTCAATTTTTGAATATCTTGGAGAATAATGGGAACATATTTGGCTGTTACAGCTAACCCACCAACGGCGAGCCATTCGTCAGTGACTTGACTGGATTCGTCGCAAAAGTAATAAATAGTCTTTCTTTCAGTATTTTGTACCAATCTTATTTGCCTTCTTTTTGTGTTACTATTTTCTTGAGTTTGTACGCTCAGCAAAATAATGATAAATCTATAATATTGTAAATAATACTATCGGTTTACTAGTGTAGGCTAGCAGCTAAATTCTATCATTGCTTTTAATCTTAGAGTCTCAAAGCGAGACGTAAAGATATACGTCTCGCTTTGACCGTACCTCAACTACACCCAGTCGTGCTCCCGCAGGTGTCGCATTTCAGGCAGGTGCCGTTCCGCACCAGGGTGAAGTTGCCGCATTCGGGGCAGTTGTCGCCTTCGTAGCCTTTCATCCGGGCCTCCTGCACCCGCTGGGCGCGCTCGGACCGTCCGCCGGAGCCGCCGCCGTAGCCCGTCGCCACGGCCACGCTCTCCGTATGCGAGGCGGCCATGCTGAACCGGCCGGAGGCTTCCACCGCCTCGGAGGCGGCGGCCACCACCTCCTGCGCCTGCCGCGCCTTGGGCGCGCTCAGCACATAGAGGTTGTCGCGCAGATAGCCGGCGCTCGCCAGCCGCCGCGCCGCGTCCTGGTCGCCCTCGCGCCGGTGCTTCCACTCCGCCGGCAGCGCGCTTTCCTCCTCGCCCTCGCCGATGGAGTCCGGCATCAGGTCCTCCGGCTCCGCATGGGCCAGGTCGGCCCGGCCGAGATAGCTGACCGCCAGTTCGCGGAACACATAGTCCACGACGCTGGTCGCCATTTTGATGGCGTCGTTGCCCTCGACCATGCCGGACGGCTCGAAGCGGGTGAAGGTGAAGGCCTCCACGAACTCCTCCAGCGGCACGCCGTACTGCAGGCCGATGGAGACCGCGATGGCGAAGTTGTTCATCATCGCGCGGAAGGCGGCGCCTTCCTTGTGCATGTCGATGAAGATCTCGCCGAGCTTGCCGTCCTCGTACTCGCCGGTCCGCAGATAGACCTTGTGCCCGCCGACCACGGCCTTCTGGGTGTAGCCCTTGCGCCGGTCCGGCAGCTTCTCCCGCATGACGATGGCTTTCTCGACGATGCGCTCAACCACACGCTCCGTCGCAGCAGCAGAGGACAGGACCCGGGGTTCTTCCCCATCGGTTTCCCCAAAAGGGGAGTCGGCGTCGTCCAGCAGCGACGAGGACAGGGGCTGGCTGAGCTTGGACCCGTCGCGGTAGAGCGCGTTCGCCTTCAGCCCGAGCTTCCACGACAGCAGGTAGGCATCCGCGCAATCCTGCACCGAGGCGCCGTTCGGCATGTTGATCGTCTTGGAGATCGCGCCCGAAATGAAGGGCTGCGCCGCCGCCAGCATGCGGATGTGCGATTCGGCCGAGAGATAGCGCGTGCCCTCCCGCCCGCAGACATTGGCGCAGTCGAACACCGGCAGGTGCTCGTCCTTCAGTTCCGGCGCGCCCTCCACCGTCATCGCGCCGCAGCAATAGATGTTGGCGGCCCGGATTTCTTCCGGGGTGAAACCCAGCGCGCGCAGGATGTCGAAGCCCGGATCGTTGAGCTGCTCGTCCGTGAAGCCGAGCACGTCCCGGCAGAAATCGTCGCCGAGCGTCCAGCGGTTGAACACGAACTTGATGTCGAAGGCGCTGGGCAGCGCTGCCTCCACCGCCGCCAGCGCCTCGGGCGAAAAGCCCTTGGCCATCAGCGTGTCGTGGTTGATCCCCGGCGCGCCGACCAGCGTGCCGTGACCGGTGGCGTAGGCCTGGATCGCGTCCATCTGGTCGCGCGTGTAGCCGAGCGCCTTCAGCGCCTCCGGCACCATGCGGTTGATGATCTTGAAATAGCCGCCGCCCGCCAGCTTCTTGAACTTGACCAGCGCGAAGTCAGGCTCGATGCCGGTGGTGTCGCAATCCATCACCAGGCCGATGGTGCCGGTCGGCGCGATGACCGTGGCCTGCGCGTTGCGGTAGCCGTGCGCCTCGCCCAGGGCCAGCGCCTTGTCCCAGGCCTCGGCCGCCCGCGCGGCCAGCCCGTTGTAGGGCACGTCGCGGGCTTCCAGCGGCACCGGCAGCACGCTCAGGTCCTCGTAGCCCTGGCGCTCGCCGTGCGCCGCAAGGCGGTGGTTGCGGATGACGCGCAGCATGTGCTCCCGGTTCTCCGCCCAGCGCGGGAAGGGGCCGAGGCCCGCTGCCATCTCGGCCGAGGTGGCGTAGCTGATGCCGGTCATCAGCGCCGTCAGCCCCGCCGCCGCGGCCCGGCCTTCCTCGCTGTCGTAGGCAATGCCGGACGCCATCAGCAGCCCGCCCAGATTGGCATAGCCGAGACCCAGGGTGCGGAAATCGTAGGAGCGGCGCGCGATCTCCGGCGAGGGGAACTGCGCCATCAGCACGCTGACCTCCAGTACCACCGTCCAGAGGCGGACAGCGTGGGTGTAGGCGTCAAGGTCGAACTGCCCTTCCCGGAAGAAGGCGCTGGAAGCCAGGTTCAGCGACGCCAGGTTGCAGGCCGTGTCATCCAGGAACATGTACTCGGAGCAGGGATTGCTCGCGTTGATCCGGCCGGACGCCGCGCAGGTGTGCCACTCGTTGATGGTGCTGTCGAACTGCACGCCAGGGTCGGCGCTCGCCCAGGCGGCGTAGCTGATCTGATCCATCAGGTCGCGGGCGCGCACGGTCTTCGCGACCTGCCCGCTGGTCCGCCAGGTCAGGTTCCAGTCCCGGTCGTTGACTGCGGCTTCCAGGAAGTCGTTGGTCAGCCGCACCGAGTTGTTGGAGTTTTGCCCGGCCACCGTCAGGTAGGCTTCCGAATCCCAGTCGGTGTCGTAGGTCTCGAACTCCAGGTCGGTGTAGCCCTGCCGCGCCAGTTGGATCGTGCGCTGCACGTAGTTCTCGGAAATCTCGCTCGCCCGCGCTTCCCGGATGGCCTTGGCCAGCGCCTTGTTGCGCTTCGGGTCGAAGCGGGCCTCGGGCCCGCCTTCGATGACCTCCGCGTTGCTGTGGCAGGCACGCATCACGGCTTTCAGGTGCCGCTCGGCCAGCTTGGAGCCGGCGACGAGCGCCAGCACCTTCTGCTCCTCCACCACCTTCCAGTTGATGAAGTCCTCGACGTCCTGGTGGTCGATGTCCAGGCAGACCATCTTGGCCGCCCGGCGGGTCGTCCCGCCGGACTTGATCGAGCCTGCCGCGCGGTCGCCGACCCTGAGGAAAGACATCAAACCGGAGGATTGGCCGCCGCCGGAGAGCTTCTCTCCCTCGCCCCGCAGGGTGGAGAAGTTGGTGCCGGTGCCGCTCCCGTACTTGAACAGCCGCGCCTCCCGCACCCAAAGGTCCATGATGCCGCCTTCGTTCACCAGATCGTCCCTGACGCCCTGAATGAAACAGGCGTGCGGCTGCGGCCGCTCGTACGCGGATTCGGAACGCCGCAATTCCCCCGTTTCCGGGTCTACGTAGAAATGGCCCTGGCTCGGCCCGTCGATACCGTAGGCCCAGTGCAGGCCGGTGTTGAACCACTGCGGCGAGTTCGGCGCCGCCATCTGCATGGCCAGCATGTAGCGGTGCTCGTCGAAAAAGGCGTGCGCGTCCTCCTCCGAATCGAAATAGCCGCCCGTCCAGCCCCAGTAGGTCCAGGCGCCGGCCAGCCGATCGAATACCTGACGCGAATCCGTCTCGCCGACGTATTGTTCGCCCGCCGGCATGTCCGCCATGGCCTTTTCGTCCGCCACGCAACGCTGGATGAAGCAGGGCACGCCGTCCTCGTGAACGCGCTTCAGCGCCTTTGGCACGCCCGCTTTTCTGAAATATTTTTGCGCGATGATATCGACTGCCACCTGGCTCCAGTGGGTCGGCACCCGGATATCTGCTGCCCGGAAAACGACCGAGCCGTCCGGATTGACGATTTCGCTGGTGGCCGTGCGGAACTCAATCCGGTCGTACGGATTCTGGCCGGAACGCGTAAAGCGGCGCTCGATATGCATGAATCTGCTGTCCCCTGTATTGTGCGGGCCAAGGCGTCTGACGCACCAGGCAACGCTATCTATGGTGTGCAAAGCGGGCAAAAACCCAATATGCAGTATGCTGCCAAGACCGGGACGCCAGCGCAACTGCGAAATTTTCGTTACACACACCTAAATTTGGTTGCTCGTACACAGGCTGTTAACCCCGAGGAAGAATTGCCTGAAGCCGCAGAATTGCAGGAGTGTGTTGCGAATCGGGCAGGGGATAACGTGTGGATGGGCGGGGACAACGCTGCCGCCCCATGCCGCGGATGCTTTTGACGGCCCCGGCTGGACGCCTCGGCTGGCGCTGCCTATAAGAAGGTGGCTTCAATATCTAGCGCGTGGCGGTGCGCCCCTATGACCTCAATCGGTACCAAACTCTATACGTGGCGCTACGGCGAACTCGTCGGCGAGGACGAGTACGGCAACAAGTATTATCGCGAGAAGAAGCCGCGCGATCCGAAGCGCGAGAAGCGCTGGGTGATCTATCCGGATGGCGTGAGCGTCGAGGCCTCGCTGGTGCCGCCGGAATGGCATGCCTGGCTGCATCGCTACCGGGACGAGCCGCCCGAGAAGGACGAGCGCCGCTGGTCCTGGCAGAAGCCGCATCAACCGAATCTGACCGGAACGCCCCTTGCCTATCGGCCGTTAGGCCACGACCTGCGGGGTGGACGCCGTGCGGAAGCGAGCGGCGATTATGAAGCTTGGACCCCTGGCGACTGACTCCTCTGACCGCCCCATAAGGAATCCCGATGGCGCGCAACTGGATTGAGAGCATTGTCGGCGCCGCCGTCCTGGTCGTCGCCATTTGGTTTTTCGCCTACAGCTACCAGATCCGTGGCGGCGCGAATGGAGATGGCTACACCGTATCCGCCCGGTTCACGAGCATCGGCGGAGTATCGACCGGTACCGAGGTTCGGATCAGCGGAATTGCGGTTGGCGAGGTGGCGGGCCTTGAGCTTGATCCGGAGACTTATCTGGCCGTGGCGCGGTTGAGCATCGGCGGGGACACCGAAATCCCCACTGACAGCACCGTGGCCATCAAGACAGAAAGTCTGTTGGGCGGCCAGTTCTTGGCTATCCAGCCCGGTGCGGCCGAGGAAATGCTCGAGGACGGCGAGGAAATCCAGTTCACTCAGCCGGCGATCTCCCTGGAGGACCTGCTGGGCAAGTTCATTTTCTCGTCCGGCGACGGCGCGCAATAGGTGCTTCCATGGTCCTTCGCCGGGTGATTTTGGCCGCACTCAGCATTGCGGTCCTGCCTCTGGCGCTTGCCGCGCAGGACCGTGGAGCGCCTGAAGCAAGCTTCCTCGACAAACAAACGGCCATTCTCCATGCGCTCGACAAGATCCCGGCGCGGGTCAGCAAGCTGGAAGCGTCGGTGGGCGAACGGGTGCGATTCGGGCGGCTGATCATCGACGTGAAAGCCTGCCGGGTTCGTCCGCCCGACGAGCCGCCCGAATCGGCGGCTTTCTTGGAAATCATGGATCTTGGCAGGGACCTGCAGCCGGTGCAGGTGTTCCGCGGCTGGATGTTTGCTTCCTCCCCCTCGCTTTCAGCGATGGAGCATCCGCTCTACGACATCTGGGTGGCCGGTTGCGAGTAAGGCCGCCACCAGGTTCAGTCGCCCGCCGCCGGGGCTGATCGGATGGCGGCAGCTGCCTTGCGCGCCGCGGCCCGGCGCTCGCTGCGGACCGTGTAGAATGACGTGGCAATGATGATCGCGGAGCCCAAAAGCGTCGCCCAGCTTGGCCATTCCACGAAAATAATGATGCCGATCAGGACGGCGAACAGCATGCGGCTGTAGTCCATGGGGGCAACAGCGCTTGCTTCGCCCGCGCGGAAACCGGCGATATTCGCAAATTGGCCCGCCACCGACAGCAACCCGACCGCAAACATCATGAGCCACTGCTCCAGCGTCGGCGGCACCCAGAAGATAATGCCGAGCGGCAGCATTGCCAGCCCGACCAGGATCGCCTGGTAGCTGAGAATCGTCACCGACCGGTCGAACTGCGAGAGATGGCGGATAATGATCATGACCATCGCGGCGCCGGCCGCTCCCGCGAGCGCGAGCAGGGCATAGAGGTTCACGCCCTCCGCGCTTGGTTGAACGATGATCAGCACGCCTCCGAAGCCGATGACCGTCGCGGCCCAGCGGTTCATTCCGGCGACTTCTTTCAGGAAGATCATGGCGAAGATGGTCACGAACAGGCTCTTGGCGAAGCTCAGCGCGGTCGCGTCCGCAAGCGGCATGTGCTGCACGGCAAGGAAGCCGCCGAGCATGGCGATGATCGCGAAGACGACCCGCGTCACCTGAAGCTTCAGGGAGTGAGTGCGCAACGCGTCTGGGAAATTGCGCGCGATTACTGGCAGGACCGTAACCGTCATGGTCGCCTGCCGCACCAGCAGTACCTGAAAGACCGAGATTTCGCCGCCCAGCTCCTTCACGAAGCCGAAGGCGGCAGTAAAGATCATGCCTGCCGTCATCACGTAAATGGCGCCGCGGACGTTACCCGGCATCGCTTGCAATGGCGCGAGCAGCCGGCTCCAGGCGGCGGCAAGCATGTTCGGATCGCCCGGCACGGCCGTGGCTTTCCGCTCAGCCGGTCGGCGAATCCTCCGGCCGGCCGTGGATGTAGGGCTTCAGCACGCTGAAAAGCACATAGGTGGTCGGCGTCGGCACGCCCTTTTCCTTGCCCAATTCCACCACCTTGCCCGCGAGCCAGGGCAACTCCAGCTTGTTGCCGCGCAACAGATCCACGGCCATGGAGGAGATGGAGCGTCCATCTTGGCTGTCGATCAGGCCGAGCTTCTGCTCCGGCGTGTCGTCGGCGAGGGCGACGCCACAGGCTTGGCCGACGGCCGTCACCTCCGCCATGACATTGCGCAGCACTTGTCGCAGGTCCGGATCGTTGCGGCTGACGCCGGTCCACTGGCGTGTTGCGCCGGTGAGGGAGGAGACGCCGACCAGGAAAACGAACTTCTCCCAGAGCGCTTTGGTGATATCATCGGAAAGCGTCGCGTCGAGACCCGAAGAATCGCAAACGGCCTTCAGTCGCTCCGCCCGCGGCGTGATAGAACCGTCCAACTCGCCGAAGGTGAAATGCTGGAAGCTGCCCATCTGGCGGATGCGGCCCGGGCCATCGATCACCGCATTAATCACGGCGACGCCGCCCATCACGCGCCCTTCGCCCAGGATGGGCGCAAGCCGCTCGGCCGCGTCGATGCCGTTCTGGATCGGGATCACCGCGGTATCGCGCCCGACCAGCGGTTTGATGAAGGCGCCGGTGGTCTCGACGTCCCAAAGTTTCGGTGTGAAGATGACATAGTCCGCGGGACCGACGCTCTCCGGATCGTCCGTCGCCTGTGCCGGCTGCAGAAGAAAGCTGCCGCGCGCGCCGTCGATGCGCAGACCCTGGTCCTGGATCGCCTTCAGGTGATCGCCGCGCGCGATGAAGGTGACGTCGGCGCCGCCGAGCGCCAGCGCCGTGCCGAACGGTCCGCCGACGCCGCCTGCGCCGACCACTACGATTCGGGGAGAAGCCATGGGATAAAGAGCCTTGCCGCTGAATGAGTTTCCAGCGGCAAGGATAGCGGGCACCGAACCGCGTCGCTATGGGCGGATTGGCATACCGCCTATGCCCGATAAGGGACCCGTGAACGATTAACGGGCCCGGAATCCGTTCAGCAGGTTCTGATACGCAAAAAGCCCCGGCGCCCCGCCGGTGTGCCAGAACACCACCCGCTCACCGTCCGGAATGATTTGGCGGCGCCGGATCGCCAGCAGGCCGGCAAATACTTTGCCGGTATAGACTGGATCCAGCACGACACCCTCACGCCTCGCCATCATGGTGATGGCCCTGATGAGCGATGGGCTGACCTGCCCGTAGCCGGGGGCGAGGCTGTCGTCGAAAAGCGAGATGTCGTCCTCGTGCACCGGGTTCTCCATGCCCAGCAGTTCGCCGATTTCCCGGGTGCGGGCGAACAGGCGGGGGATCTGCTCGCCCGCCGGCCGGCGGACGCAAATGCCCAGCACCGGGTCCTGACAGCCGAGCGCCCGCAGGCCGAACAGCAGGCCGCCATGGCTGGCACCGCTGCCGGAGGCGATGACATGCACCGCATGCTCCCGGCTCTGGCTGAGAAATTCTGCCGCCGCCAGGCAGTAGCCGAGCGCGCCCAAGGGGCGGTGGCCCGGGCCGAGCGGGATGACATAAGGCTTGTGTCCCGCCGCCCTCAGTTCATCGGCCCATTCCGCCAGCGCCCGGTCGGCACCTTCCTCGTCTTCTCCCACCGGATAGGAGCGCCGCTCCGCTCCGAACAGGTCGTCCAGAAACACGTTACCGCCGGTCTGATAGAGTGGGTCGTTCGAAGCGACGCGCTGTTCGAGTTGCAAATGAACGCTTAGGCCCATTTTGGCGCCAGCCGCCGCGGCGGTGCGCATGAAGTTGGACTGTACCGCGCCGGTGATCAGCAGGGCGTCCGCCCGCTCCGCCAGGGCCTCGCCAACATAGAAGGCAAGCTGCCGCACCTTGTTACCACCCATGCCCAGTCCGGTCACGTCGTCCCGCTTCAGCCAGACGTCCACCCCCAGATCGGCCGAGAGATTGGCTGCGCGCTCCAGCGGCGTCGGCTGGGCATGGCCAAGCGGTGCCTGCGGGAAACGGGCGATGCGGTCGAGCAGTTCAGACATTATCGGTTACTCCGGGCAAGCCAGACGCCGCTGACCATGATGAGGGCCGCGCCTGCCCACGTCCAGTGCACCGGGATCTCGGCGAAGGCCAGCCAGCCGAAGAGCGCCGCATAGACCAGCGTCGAATAGAACAGCGGCGCGAGCAGGCTGGCTTCGCCCTTTGCCATGGCGGCGACCATCAGTACCTGCCCGCTGACGGTGATCAGGCCGATCAGGAAGATCAGCCCCGCCTGCTCCCAAGTTGGATCGCTCCAGAGAAACGGCATGAAGCAGGCGGAAATGAGCAGACCGAAGCCGTTGGTGTACACCATCGTCGTGCCGGTCGAGTCCCGCACGGCGATGAAACGGAGCGTGACCAGTTCCACCCCCATGAAAAAAGCCGCGGCGAAAGGCACGAAGGCCATGATCTGAAAGGTTTCCGGCGTAGGCCGGGTAATCAGCAGCGCCCCCGCAAAGCCGAGCGCGACCGCCCCCCACCGGGATGAATGCACTCTTTCCCGCAGAAACAGCCCCGCCATCACCAAGGCGAAAAATGGACTCGCGTAGGAGATTGCGGTGACGTCGGCAAGGGGCAGGTAGGCGACGCCGATGAAGATACAGGTCGCGGAGGCTACGCCCGCGCCGCTGCGCACCAGATAAAGGGCGGGCACTTTCGAGCGCAGGTCTGCGTACCGGGTGAACCAAAGCGGCGCCATCAGCAGAAACCCGGCCAGATACCGGCCGAAGGTGATCTGCAGCGGATTGATCGGATTTTCTCCCTGCGTCTCCGCCACCAACCGGGCGACGAGGTTGGTGCTGGCGAAAAATGCGCAGGCGGCGAGGACTAGAAGAATCGGATGCACGGGCGGCAAGCCTTGTAAGGAAGAGACAGGCTTTACCGAGCGTAATATCCTCCATCCACTGGCATCGCGACACCCGTGACAAAGCTTGCGGCGTCACTGGCGAGGAAAGCGGCCACCTCGGCCACCTCCTCCGGTTGGCCCAGGCGGCCCATCGGCGTCAGGCTGACCAAAAAATCGCGCCCGGCATCGGTCTCTCGCAGCGGTGCGGTCATCGGCGTCTCGATATAGCCGGGGCAGACAGCGTTGACGCGTACCTTCGCCGGACCAAAGGCGATGGCGAACTGCTTGGTCAGGCCGACGACGCCATGCTTGCTGGCCACGTAGGCGCTCATCCGTTCCACGGCTTCCAGGTCATCATGAACCGGCATGGCTCGTACAAGCGACACGAGCCCAGCAACCGAGGCGGTACTGACGATAGCGCCGCCCCCTTGGGCCGCCATCATCGACGCGGCGTGCTTGAGGCCGTAGAAGACGCCGGACAGGTTCACGTCTGTGGTCAGTTCCCAGCCCTTTGCGGACACGCCCGCATTGTTCATCAGCACGTCGAGCCGCCCGAGATCGCGGACGGTCTTCTCCAGTGCCTCCCTGACGGCTTCCTCGTCGGCAGTGTCCAGCGCCTGCGCGGCGGCCTTGGCACCGAGTTCTTCGGCGCGCGCAGCGGTGGCCTGCGCCCCTTGCTCGTTGATATCCGTGCAGACCACGACCGCGCCTTCCGCCGCCAGTTTGAGAGCCATACCGCGGCCGATGCCGGACCCAGCGCCGGTAACAAGCGAAACTTTGCCTTGAAACGCAGGCATGGGCGGGGGTTCCTCTCTATTTTATTCCACGTGCCGTGAATTCTGCATGCCCTGAGACCCGACGACGGGCTTGGCCCGCTTACCGACGCCGCAAGGCGACCACCGGGATTTCCCGATGAGGGCGGGCGCGCTCCTCATATTCATCATAAGGGGGATAGATCTCCGCCATCATCCGCCAGAGGCGGTCGCGGTCCGGGCCATTGACTGTTTTGGCTACGGCTGAAAACACATCGGCCTTGATCTGAACCTGCACCTCCGGCACCGCGGTCAGATTGTAGTACCAGAGCGGATGGTCCGGCCGGCCGCCGGTGGAGGCGATGACCACGGGATCGTCGCCGTCCCTGCCATAGATCAGGGCCGTGGTCTGGGGCTCCCCGGATTTCCGCCCGGTGGTGGTCAGCAGCAGGCAGGGCACGGACAAGCTGCCATCCGGCCCGCCCCAGAGGTGCCCGTCCTCGCCGTGCGTTGCGCGGTAGCGGTCGATGTGTTTTTGGACCCAATCTCTTTGCGCCATCAGTGCATTTTCCCTTGGTTTTCTGGTTAAGCAGGCTTGGCCAAAAGACGGACCTAGATCCGCTTCAGCCGGTCTAGCGCCTCGCGGGTGCCCTCCACCAGTTCGGCGAAGATTTCGGCGGCGGGGCGGCGCCTCGTGATCATGCCGGCACCCTGGCCGCCCGCGTTCATGGTGATCTCATAACGCCCGGCGGCCATGGCGGCTTCCTTGAAGTCTTCCATCAGTACCCGCTGGTGGGGCGTGGGCAGGGGCGCCAGGCCGCTCTCGTCCCAGGCTTTGGCTACCTCGTTCTGCACGGCCCGGACGGTCTTGCCGGTCCAGTAGGGCGAGACGCGCATGTCTCCGGTCGAGGCTTGCACGATCTGGTCCTTCAGCGCGTCGGGGAGGCCACCCTCGTTCGCCACGAGGAAGGCGGTGCCGACCCAGGCGCCTTGCGCGCCCAGCGCCAGTCCGGCCGCGACGCCCCGTCCATCCGTGATGCCGCCGGCGGCGAGCACGGGGATGTCGCCCGCAGCATCCACCACCTGCGGCAGCAGGGCGAAGTTCGCGACTTGGCCGGTATGACCGCCGCCTTCCGTCCCCTGGGCGACGATGGCATCTACCCGCGACTTGACTTGGCGCACCGCGTTGCGTGGCGAACCGCAGACGCCCATCACCGTCATGCCGATCTCGCGCGCCTGCGGTACGACGATCGCCGGATCGCCGAGCCCCGCAGCAAACACCGGTACCCTCTCGTTCAGGGTAACTTCGATCTGCTGGGCGATCAGTTCGGCAGAGATGACGTGATCGTGCTGGAACGGCCGCTCCGGCAGGTTGAAGCGGCGGTGCAGTTCCTCCAGGAAGCCCCAGTGCTCAGGGTGGTTCTCGCGGATTTCCCGGCGGACCGCGGCCCTGGAGCCGGGGGCTTGCTTGAGAGAGGCGGGCAGCAGCAGGTCGACGCCGAACGGCTTGTCAGTGAGCCGCCGCACCTCACGAATGCGATCCTCCACCTCCTTGGCCGATAGGTTCGAGCAACCGAGCACGCCAAGCCCGCCCGCGTTGGAGACTGCCGCAACGAGCGCCGGCGGCGTTCCCATGCCCCATGAGCCCATCCCGGCGAGGACGATCGGATATTCGATCTCCAGCAAGTCGCATAGGGGGGTGTGTAGAGAAGTCATGGCGCGTTTCCTTCGTTTTCCTGCGCTTCTTCGGCGCTGATCCCATTCTTTCGGCAAATGGTGCCTTATGCTCTGGCGATCTCCCTAACCTCTTCTACCAGCTTTGCCGGCAGTACGGCGCCTTCCGCCGGGATGCGGGCGCGGTTGGCGAGACGGCGGTCGCCGGGCAGGCGGGCATCCCCGTCCGCCAGAATCATTCCGAACAGGGTCTCCACCCGTTCAAGAAAATTCTCCGCTCCGAAGGCTGCCGGGTCCATCGCGATTACCAGATGGCCGGCATGACTGGGGCCGCCGTGGCCAGCGTACTCCCGTTCGGCCTCGAACGAGAACTCACCGCCGGAGAGCCCCGCGGCCAGGATCTCCACCATCATGGCGATAGCCGCACCCTTGTAGCCGCCGAAGGCCAATTGGACCCCTTTGAGCACCTCGTTCGGGTCGGTAGTCGGCTGGCCGTCCGGACCCAGCCCGAATCCTTCCGGCACAGCGTGGCCGTCGCGGGCGGCGATCATGATCTCGCCCCGCGCCGCGGCACTCGAGGCCTGGTCCCAGACCATCGGTGGGTGCCCGTCCGCGCGGGGACAGGCGAAGGACATGGGGTTCGTCCCATAGAGGCGTTTGGTGCCGCCCGCAGGCGCGACGAAGGCACGGGAGTTGACAAAGCTCATGCCGAGCAAACCCTGCTCTGCCAGTGGCTCCACATCCGGCCAGAGCGCGGCGAAGTGGGCGGAGTTCCGGATCGCCATCGAGGCGATGCCCTGCTCCTTCGCCGCTTCTGCCAGCACCGGCCGCCCCACGGCCATGGGCAGGGGGGCGAGCCCCCGGTCGCCGTCGACAAACACCACGCCCGGCGCCCGCCGCTCGACGCGCGGCTGGGCGTCACCCTTGCTGTCGCCAGACCTGAGCGCCGCGCAATACCCTGGCACACGGAAGATGCCGTGGCTGGCGCAGCCGTCCCGTTCCGCCCGTGTCACGACGTCGGCCACGGCTTCGGCATTCGGCCGGTCGGCGCCACTCGCGCCCAGAGCAGCGGCGGTCAGCGAGCGGACCTCATCCAGCGAAAGGGTGACCGTTTGTCCGGCGGGCGCGCTCACGCCGTGTGTTCCCGGGCCCAGGCGCCGAGCTTGGCGATCGCGTCCTTGCCCTCGTCCAGCAGCGGCGCGAAGATGTGCCAGATATGCGGCATGCCTTCCCACACCTCTAATGTTACGTCGACGCCTTGCTGGCGGGCACGCTCGGCGATCCGGGTCGAATCGTCCAGCAACACCTCCGCGGTGCCGACATGGATCAGCACCGGCGGCAGGCCAGACAGGTCGGCGTAGAGGGGGGCGGCCAGCGGATCGTGCGGATCGGCGCCGTCGAGATACATGGTCGAGAACCACTTCAGCACCTCGACATCGATGCTGGGGTCCTCCGCCGCGCGGACGGTCATGCTTTCGCCGATGCCTTCCATGTCGGCCCAGGGCGACAGCACCGCCGCGCAGGCCGGCAGTCGGAGGCCCTGCTGCTTCAGCGCCACCATGGTGGCAAAGGCCAGGCCGCCGCCAGCGGAATCGCCCATGATCGCCATCTTGGCGGGATTACCGCCCTGCTCCAGCAGCCATTTCCAGGCGGCAACCGCGTCGTTCACTGCGGCGGGGAAGGGATGCTCCGGGGCCATGCGGTAGTCGATCACCAGCAGCCGCGCATCCATGGCCTTGGAGATATTATAGGCAAGGTTGCGGTGCGTGTGCGGCGAGCCGATCACGTAACCGCCACCGTGAAGATAGAGGACCTGGCGGTTCGGGTTGGTTCCGGGCGCCGAGACCCATTCGGTCCAGCGGCCCGCCACCTCGATCCGCTCGACGATCGCTTCGGGCGGGGCAGGCAGCTTGTCGCCCAATTCATTGATGCGGTCGCGCATCGCCTCCACGGTCAGCGGATCGGGGCGCTCCCGCTCCCGCAAGGTTTTGATCAGCTTGTCGAGTTGTTCCTGGCTCATCGTGATGGCGTCTCCGGGCGGGCGTTGCATTTGCTACAGTTTGCCCGCAGGCCCATTGCGCTGGCAATGGACTTGGCGATCCTGATGCAACTCGCGTGCCTGACCGGACGCCAAGCCGGCAAGGAGTTCCGCTACGCCGTCCAGCCTGTGTACGGCAGGCCCAGGCTATCGGCGACTGCCTTGTAGGCCAGGTCGCCCTTGTGCACGTTGAGGCCATGCTGCAGATGCGGATCGTCGCCGAGCGCTTTGGCATAGCCTTTGTCTGCCAGGGCCAGAACGAAAGGCAGGGTGGCATTGTTCAGGGCGAAGGTAGAGGTGCGGGCCACGGCGCCGGGCATGTTGGTCACACAATAGTGGACGACGTCGTGCTCGATATAGGTGGGCTTGTCGTGGCTGGTCGGCCGGGACGTTTCAAAGCAGCCGCCCTGGTCGATGGCGATATCCACCATGACCGCGCCTGGACGCATGGCCTTGACCATTTCCCGCGTTACTAGCTTCGGCGCCGCAGCACCCGGCACCAGCACCGCGCCGATCACCAGGTCCGCGTTCGTCACCAACTCTTCAATTGCTTCGACGGTGGAGTAACGGGTGTTGAGCGAGGGGCCGAACTGGAGGTCGAGGTCATAGAGGCGCTGGAGATTCTTCTCGATTACTGTCACCCGCGCCTCCAGGCCCATGGCCATGCGCACGGCATTGGTCCCAGAGACGCCGCCGCCAATCACCACCACGTCGCCGGCGGGGACGCCGGGCACGCCGCCAAGCAGGATGCCGGCACCGCCCTGCTCTTTCTCCAAGTGATGCGCCCCGACCTGCACGGACATGCGTCCCGCGACCTCACTCATGGGCGAAAGCAGGGGCAGCCCGCCGCGGGCGTCGGTCACCGTCTCATACGCGATGGCGATGCAGCCCGAAGCCAGCAGACCTTCCGTCTGTTTCTTGTCGGCGGCCAAATGCAGGTAGGTGAACAGGACTTGGTCCGGCCGCAGCATTTCGATTTCCTGGGGCTGGGGTTCCTTTACCTTCACGACCATGTCGGCTTCGGCGAAAACCGTCGCGGCGTCCGGCGCAATGCGGGCGCCGGCGCTTTCATAGGCGATGTCGGGGAAATTGCTGCCATCGCCCGCTCCTGCCTGCACGACGACTTTATGCCCGTGGTGGACGAGTTCCCGCACACTGCCTGGCACCAGACCGACACGGTATTCCTGGGTTTTGATTTCTTTCGGCACGCCGACCAGCATGGGCTCCGACCTCGTTAAGCGAATACGACACCCTTCACGTAAGGCGGCGTTGCAGAACGGCAATTAGCAAAAGCCCGGGAATTGCCGCAACCGCCGTCAGCGTGAAGTATAGTGGCCAGTCGACCTGCTCGGCCAGAACGCCGCCGGGTGCCGCCAGGAACGTCCGCGCGACCGCCATGAGAGAGGAA
>CAYYSC010000024.1:0-10578 GCA_964474065.1 uncultured Rhodospirillales bacterium
CGAAAGCTTCGAGGAAAATCCGCCGAGCCTGCCGGATTTCATCAAGCGCGAGATCCGCTGGTGTCAGGGCAATATGCAGTACTTCCGCCTGCTGGGCATGCCGGGGCTGCAGCAGACCAGCCGGGTCCAACTGTTGCTCGCCATCCTGATGTATGTGAGCGGTCCGGCGTGGTTGCTGTTCATCACCGCGGGCGCCGCCATGGCCATTTTCACCGACCAGTTCGCCAGTGTGCCGCTGGGCTACGGCCTGGGTCTGTTTGCGGTGATCATGACCTTCAATCTCACGCCCAAGATCATGGGAATGGCTCAGTCTTTTGCTCAACGCTCTGTGGCGGACACGTACGGCGGCAGGGCGCGTATTATGGCTGGCGGTGCCGCGGAATTTTTGTTTTCGATGTTGATGGCACCTAGCGTTGCGTTGGCGGTCGCGATGTGCTGCATCGGACTGGTGATGGGCAAACGGATCCGCTGGGATGCGCAGCAACGGTCCCGCGATTTCTTGAGCCTCCGTGAGGCAGCACGTTCACTTTGGCCGCAAACGCTTTATGGGGCGGCCTTGCTTGGCGGCCTCGGCTGGTACGCGCCATGGGCGCTGGCGTTCGGTTCCCTGATCGTGGCGCCGCTCTGCCTGGTTGTTCTCATGGCGTCGGCCAGCACCGCGCCCCGGCTTGGCGAGCAGTCACGCCAGTTGGGGCTTTTCGACATTCCGGAGGACCGAGCTGGGCTTTGTCATCCGGTTTTGGAAACCGTTGCCCCACAGGCAGCGTAAGGCAAAATAATCAGAGGGAGACATAACAATGCGGTTCATGGCGGGTTTAATCGGCGCGGTCATGCTTTGGTCGGCTGGCGCAGTTGCCGAGCCCCAGAACTACAAGCTCGACCCGGAGCACACGACCCTTGCCCTGTTGGTGGATCATGTGGGCTATGCCCGGCTGCTCGGCCGGTTCCGGGATGTTCATGGAAGTTTCACCTACAATGAGGAGACGCAGGAACTGAGCGACCTGCAGGTCGTGGTCAAGACCGCCAGCTTCTGGAGCGATCACGAGCGGCGGGACGCGCATGTACACGGTCCGGACTTCTTGCATGTCGAAAAGTACCCGGAAATGGTTTTTACTGCCGACAGCGGCACGCCGAAAGGGCCCAGCGAAGGCACAGTGACGGGGAAGTTGACCTTGCTGGGACAAACCCGACCGCTGACTCTCTACGTCACCCTCAATAAGAGCGCCGAATACCCATTTGGCCACGAGAAATATACCTTGGGCATTTCGGCACGCGGCTCGCTCCAGCGGAGTGAGTACGGTATGACCTACGCCGTCGCTAACGGCTTGGTTGGCGACGAGGTCGATATCATTATCGAGACCGAGGCCATTCAGCAGGATTGAAGGCCAAGCGCCCTAAGTCCCTCCGGAATCCGGGCCTTGAAGGGGAAGAAGCCTCGGGTGGCGTGAGGCCAGAACCATCGGTCCCATGCGCGCAGCACTGGCAGAAAGGGGATTGCGGCCTCTGCCATCCCTTCGCCAATGCGATCGATGATTTCCCGCGTCGGGCCGATGGGAACATAAGCGTAAACGACTTGATGCAAGCCGCATTCCTTGGCCCAGGTCACTACTTCTTCCGGCTCGTCAATGAGCGGACCCAAGGGGCTTGGCGAGAGGTCGGCTACCCTCACAGCGGCGTCTGCCAAGCCGCCCGCGACAAACTCGGTGACATTCGGCGAAAGCGGCAACGGTGAACGATTGGCAGTCGTTCGGATCATCGCAACGCTCTCGATCTGTGGGCACTGACCCAGCAAGCACGCCGGACCCAAATCTTCTTCGGTCACCAGGAGGCCCGTAGGCAGGCTTGTGTTCGGCGGCGCCGGGGCGGGCGGCGGCAAGGGGCGAGGCAAAGGCGGTTCGGCTAGGGGTGGTGCTGTTCTGGCTAAGCCGTGGGTGGGCGGGAAGCGGCCATCGGTGTATTTGGCGATATTATCGGTCCGTGCGAGGTAGGTCTTGCCCCGGGTCTGGAGACCGGCCACCCAGCGCCAAGAGAGTGTGTTGGACGCCGGATCGCCGTCCAGCAGGTGGCGCAGAAAAAAGTCCGCGCCAAGTGTCCAGGGCAGCCCCAGCGTGAAAATCCAGATGCTGGCAAACCACATGCGTGCGTGGTTGTGGAGGTAGCCGGTTTCCGCCAATTCTTTCGCCCAGGCATCGAAACAAGCGATGCCCGTGTTGCCTTTTGTCGACTCCTCCCACCGGCTGCGCATGCCAGGATCGTGTTCGAGGGCGTCGACTTGCTGCCGCATCTGAGCGCGGTATTGCTGCCAGATGCTCGGACGCAATTCGAGCCAGCCCTTCCAATAGGTTCGCCAGCATACCTCTTGAATGAACTTCTCGGCGGAAGCGTAACGATGGCGGTTCAAGACCGCAGCGACCGTTTCCTCCTCCGTGATCAGGCGGTGGCGGATCCATGGGGAGAGTGTGGAGACGTCGCTATGGCGGCTGGCGCCGCGGTCGTAATTTCGATTTTTCGCATACCCTACCCCCGCGCGTGGCAAAAAGGCTTCCAGACGCATCAGGCCCTCGGCCCGGGTTGGCGGCCATTCGGTGCTGGCGCTCACCGGCGCGCCACCATGCGCTGCAGAACGGGCCGAAACCGAAGGAAGCCACGATAGCCCCATTCAAGCAGCCAGGGCAGCGGCGGGATTTGCCCGAGGCGGGCAAGGGGCCGAAAAGCGGGCAGGACGCGCCAAACCGCCAGGAAGGCTTTGGCCCCGGACAATAACGAGCCGTCCGCGGTCCGGGCATGGAAGCGAGCGAGAGCCTCAGTCTTCGAAAGGCCCGGTTGTACCTCTTCCGCCTCGCACCCGCTGACGTCCTGCCATTCCACGCCGTCCGCGCCTCGAAGCTTCTGGTAGAAGGCGACTTCGCGCGCGCATAGCGGGCAACTGCCGTCGTAGAAGACAGTCAGTTTGTCCTTATTCGGGGCGCTCGATTGCGGTGCGGTCATTCTTTCCGTCCTCATGCCCTCGCATACGTGTTCGGGTCCGTTACGGATTGAACACTCAAGACGAGCGAAGCGGAAAAGACGGCAGCAGTTTATGGATGCCTTGGCGCACCGTTTTCGCAACAATGCACTACACAAGACAATGGCGACGATGAGGAAACCGGATCATGCTGGCGCTCAGAAAAATGGAACCTGCCTTTGGCGCGGTGCTTGAAGATGTGGCAGAGCCTTCGCCGGGCGAGGGCATGGTCCTGGTGGAGGTGGAGGCCGTCGGGGTCTGCGGCTCTGACATCCACATGTACGAATGGACCGCCGGCTACGAGTGGCTGATACCCTCGCTGCCGGTGACCATGGGGCACGAGTTCTGCGGACGCGTCGCCAAACTGGGGCCGGGTGTTACCGGCCTTCAGGAAGGCCAGATGGTCGTTGTCATGCCGAGCTATACCTGTGGCAAGTGCGAGGCCTGCCGAAGCGGCAAGCCGGATTTCTGCACGAACAAGAAATCAATCGGGTTGACCGTGAACGGCGGCTTCGCGCCACGGGTGGAGGCACCGGCGCGCTCCTGCCTGCCTATCGGCGGCAACCTCGCCCCGCACATTGCCGCGTTGACCGAGCCGCTGGTGGTGGGAGATCGGGCCGTCGAGTACGGCGACATCGAGCCGGGCGCCAACATCGTGGTGCTTGGGCCGGGCATTATCGGCCTCTCCGTCGCCTACATCGCCCGTCAAATGGGAGCATCAACCGTCACGGTGGTCGGCAAGAATGATCCGTTACGGCTCGGCATTGCGGAAAAGCTTGGCGCAGACCGGGTGATTGACCTGGGCCCGGGGAGCACGCTCGCTGACCACATTTCGGAACGAAGCGTCGACCGGGTGTTCGAGGCGACGGGCTTTGGAGAGAGCATTACGCAAGGCCTCGGCCTGCTGCGGGATTTCGGCATCATGGTCGCCATCGGCATCCACCACGAGCCTGCGCCCATCAATATCACGCCGTTCGTCCGCCGGAAGCTTCAACTTCGCGGCGCGCATGGGAGCGGCCGGAAGAACTGGGACCGCGTGCTGGGCATGCTGCCCGACTGCGCGGACGATCTGGAGCACATCGTCACGCACCAGATCCCGTTGGCCGAGGCAATCGAGGGCTTCGAGATGAGCCGCCGGCGGGAGGCTTGCAAAGTCGTCGTCCGCCCTCAGATGAGATGAAGCGCCACGTTAGGGCGCAGCCGGCACTGCAGGAGGCTCAGCATGAGCGTCGATATTGGACTGACGCATATCGCATTGAAGGCGAGGGACATCGACGCGAGTATCCGCTTCTACGCCGAGTACGCCAACATGAGTGTCGTGCACAAGCGCGAGGAAGAGACCGGCGTTCGTGTCGTATGGCTGTCCGACAAGACCCGTCCCTTTGTCATCGTGTTGATGGAGTCGCACGAGGTTACCACCGTGCTGGAGCCATTCGCGCATCTCGGCGTCGGCTGCGCCTCGAAGGAGGAGGTCGACCGCTTGGCCGAAAAGGCGAGGGCGGAAGGCATCTTGGCGAAGGAGCCGGCAGACTATGGCTACCCCGTCGGTTACTTCGTTTTCGTGCGCGATCCGGACGGTCACATGCTGGAGCTCTCCTACGGGCAAGAGGTGGGGCTGACGGTCGATGAGGCAGATGAATAAATAACCCGTGTATCCGTTCATTCCGCCGGCCCGAGGAAAGTCCATTGGCTGATATCCTGACGTACGAATTCGATGACGGCATTGCCACGCTCACCATGAACGACGGCAAGGCGAATGCCATGGCGCCCGCCATGTCCAGCGCGATCAACGAAGGCCTCAACCGGGCGGAGCAAGAAGCGACGGCGGTCGTCATCCGCGGACGGGAGGACCTGTTCTGCGGGGGGTTCGACCTGAAGATCATCCGCGGCGACGACGAGGAAGCGAAGCTCCGGATGCGGCAGGCCGGCATGGAGTTGCTGGAGCGCCTCTACCTCTTCCCGAAGCCGGTGGTGTTCGCCGTCACGGGGCACGCGGTAGCCATGGGCGCGCTGTTGCTATTTACCGGGGACGCCCGTATCGGCATGCGCGGCGACTTCAAGATTGGCCTGAACGAAACAGCCATTGGCTTGCCCCTGCCGATCGCCGGCTTGGAACTGGCGCGCGACCGGCTATTGCCGACAGCGCTGACCGACGCTGCCATCAACGCCAAGCTGTACACTCCCGAGGAGGCGGCAGCGATCGGCTATCTGGACCGGGCAGCGGATCCGTACGGCTTCGAGCATGTCGTGAAGGAAACGGCGCAAGCCCTGTCGGAACTCGACTCCACCGCTTTCGCGGCCACCAAACGCCGGGTACGGGAGCCAACGATCGAACGGATCCGGGCGCTTTCCTAAGCGGACTGTGCGATAGCCGTTGATTCGCGGGGCCCATCGGCGTCAGCATAACGGTGAAGCCAAATCGGACGAGGCTGCAAGCTTGCCGGTCTCGAAAACAAATAGGAGGATAGCCGCGATGCCCACCATTACCCCATTAGCCGAAACCACGGGCGCCAGTTTGGGTGCGGTCGTCACCGACGTGAAGCTCGGCTCGATGACGGAAGGCGAATGGAAAGCTATCGAAGACGCCTTCCATGCGCATGCTGCCCTGGTCTGTCCGGGCCAGCACCTCTCCGACGAGGAGCAGGTGGCCTTCGGCGAGCGCTTCGGCGAGATCGAGATGCTCCGGGGCGACGGCAAGAAGTTCGCCATGATCTCGAACAAGGCCGCGGATGGCCACGTTCTGACGGCGGAGGAAAAGCGCTTCCAGACGCTGCGCGGCAATGAGGGCTGGCACACCGACAGTTCCTATATGCCGCTCGCCGCGAAGGCCTCGTGTCTTGCGGCATTGGTGGTGCCAAAGACCGCAGGCGAGACCGCGCTGGCCGATATGCGCGACGCCTACGACAAGCTCGACGATGCCATGAAGGCGAAGATCGAGAACCTGTCCGCCTATCACTCTCTTTATGCGAGCCAGGCCAAGGCCGGCTTTGTCTTCAAGACTGGCGAGGGCTACGGTTTCCACACGCAAGGCATGCCGCTGCGCCCGCTGGTGAAGGTGCACCCGGTGACCGGCCGAAAGTCCTTGTTCATCGGCCGCCACGCCTGGCGCGTTCCGGGGATGGACGATGCGGATGCGCAGAAGTTGTTGGATGAATTGCTGGACTTCGCCGTGCAGCCGAGCCGCACTTATGCGCACCAGTGGCAGCCGGGCGACGTGATGATTTGGGACAATCGCTGTGTCCTGCACCGCGCCTGCCCCTATGACTACTCGGAGCCACGAGTAATGCGCCATGTCCGCGTCGCCGGCGACCCGGCCAGCGAGTTGGCGGAAACGGCGCCGGACGAGCGCGCCGACGGTTTCGAGCCGGTCGCCGCGCAGTAGATGCTGCTAATGCTCGCAAAAAGGGCGTCCCTCTCGGGGACGCCCCTGACTGCTGACAAACCCCGTCAAATTTGGCCGGGTCTTTTCTTTGGCGGTGGGGGAGGCACGTTTTTTGTTGGGGCAGGTGCTCTCGCGCGGTCAGGCCGGATGGGCTTTGGGCTTGGGGGTGAGGGCCAGGGCGATTTTCTTGATGTTTTGGGCAGCGGCCGCGAGCAGGCATTGGATTTTGACGGCGGTGAGGCCCCGGAACCGGGCATAGCGGTGGCCGTGCAGTTGCTTGGCGTCGGCAAAAGAGCGCTCGACCGTCTCCTTGCGCCGCTTGTAAATCCGTTTGCCCCAATCAGTCAGCCGGTGAGCGTCGGTCCGGTCTCTGGCGTCCTGCCAGACGTGGCGGGTGATGGTGCGCTCGGCCTTGGCGTTGGCCGTGCATGACGCCAGCAATGGGCAGGTCCGGCATTGGGCCGGATCGCTTTTGTAGTGGCGGTAACCGTTCCGGTCGGTAGTGGCATAGGCAAGCAGGCTGCCTTCTGGACAGCGATAGGCATCGCTCTGTGGCTCATAAACGAAAACCTTCTTGGCCATCATGCCGGGCTTCGGCGGCGTGGGACGGCGGTAGCCGGTAACGCCCTTGATGTTCCGCTCCTCGAGCCCTTGGGCAATGCCGGCCGTGGCGTAGCCGGCATCCAGCCCCACCGCCCGAACGTCCAGGGCAAAGCGCCGCCGTTGCCGGTCCAGGCGTTCCAGATAGGGAATGCTGTCGTGCACATTGGCCGGCGTCGCATGGGTGCCGGTGATGATGCCGAGCCGGCCGTCCACCGTGCGATAGTCCAGGTAGAAGAAGCCTTTCGGCTTGCCGTCCCGAACCATATAGCCCGCCTCCGGGTCGGTGCGGCTGACCTTGGTCTCCTTTTCCGGAGCCTGGCGCGGCTTCGCCCGCAAGGGCTTCTTGCCGTGGGCGGCGCGGTCTGCCGCGATGGCGTCGTCCAACGCGTCCCAGTAATCCGCGCGCGACTTTGCAATCACCGCCTTGTCATAGCGGTTCTTGTTAGCGTTCGCCTTCAGATGCGTGCTGTCGGTGTAGAGAACCGTCCCGTCCACCAGCCCATGCGTGATCGCCTGCTCGACGATGGCATCGAAAATGTCCTGGGCAACCGAGGGATCGGTGTAGCGCCGCCGGCGGTTCTGGCTCAGCGTCGAGGCGTCGAACACCTTGTCCGCCAGCCGCAGGCGCAGGAACCAGCGATAGGCGACATTCACCTCGATCTCCCGCACCAGCTGCCGTTCCGAGCGGACGCCGAACAGGTAGCCGATGAACAGGGCCTTGAACATCAAGACGGGATCCAGCGCGGGCCGGCCATTGTCGGCACAATAAAGCCCGGCAACCCGGTCATGGATGAACGAGAAGTCGATCACCGCATCGATCTTGCGGAGCAGGTGATCAGCGGGGACCAGTTCCTCGAGCGTCACCATCTCGAGTTCGGTCTGCTGGGGCGAAGGCTTCTTGAGCATACCCGAGTGAATCAAAAGTCCCCGCTCAACGCGAGGACTTTGTCAGCAGTCTGGGGCGTCCCTCTCGGGGACGCCCGTTATTGTTGGACCGATGGACGTGGTCTACCGGAGCAACTGGTTCGGCAACCATGTCATCAGGTCGGGGAATGCCATCATCAGTCCCAGCGCAAGGGCCTGCACCAGCACAAACGGGGTGATGGACTTGTAGATATCCATCATGGTGACGCCGGGGCGGTGCAACGCTGCGCAGTTAGAACAGGTTGAACCCGAACGGCGGCGTCAGGAAGGCCATTTCCATATTGACGACGTACAGAACGCTGAACCACACGGGATCGAAGCCCATGCTGGTCACAATGGGGAAGAACAGCGGCGCCGTCAGGATCATAATGCCGATCGGGTCGAGGAATCAGCCCATGATGATCCAAAGGAGCTGTAGATGTTCTGAGGCCGGGAGGCGAGGGTATCCCGCGTCTTGAAAATGATTTTCAGGACCCGCTGCGTATCCTGGTCATCGCCTGCCATCCGTTCCAATACCTCGCCGTAAATCTGCGCGGCCCGTAGCGGGTCTTCGGGAGGCAGCGAATGGAACTTCACGCCCGCCTTCTTCATCAGTTGGATGCCTGCACGCTGGCGTAAGCTGACGTAGAGGCACGCTCAAAGGCATAAACGCGCGTTGCAATGTTCATGACCTCCTGCAGTTCCGGCGGCAGTTGACTGAAGGCCCGCATGTTCATGAACATGTCTTCCATGTCGAAGTTAATCAGCGAGGGACCCAGATAATATTTGGCTACCTCGTGCAGTTTCACCGCGACGAAGCGGTAGGGCGATCTCCCGTTGAACGCGTCGGTCACGCCCGTCGACATGGCCGTATATTGCTCTTAGCCCGGGATTGTAACGAGGCTCGCCCCGTTGGCTTTCCAGTTTTCGGCGCCCAGGCCGAAGCTCCGAATCTTGATGCCTTTGAAGTCGGAAAGGCGGGTCAGTTCATTGCGGGACATGGTGGCGCCCCACTCGTTGGAATAGATGCCGCCAACGAAGCGCACGTTGAAGCGAGCAAATGCGCTGCGAACAATGTCCATCAGTTCCGGCTCGTTCCACCGATAATCATAGTGGTCGAGGGTCTGGAAGGCGAAGGGGATTGCCACAGGTCCAGAGCGTGAAGGGGATCTTGCCGCGCCAGTAAACCTGCGCGCCACAGCCGATCTCGACCACGCCCTTGCTTACAGCGTCCAGCCTTTCGAAGGTCGGGACGAGCGGGCCCGGCCGAAAGGCCTGGAACTGGATGCGGCCGTTCGACATGTCGGACACGCGTTTGATGTAGCGCGGCACGACTTTTTCCCACTCGATGGTGCCCGGTCAAAGGAAGGGCTGCATCCGGAAGCGGAATTCCGGGGTCTGCGCTTTGGCTTGCGAGGGCAGACCGGCCACAGCTGAGAGGGAGGCGCCGGTAACGCCGGCGCGAATAATATCGCGGCGATGGATATCGACTCCGCCGATCCGATAAAGGACGCGATCTTTAGGATTTTTGGAACCCGGGGACGTTTCTCCTATCAAGCGCGCGTTGTGAACGCATCATGCCATGCCGGACGGACAAGAGATCAGGGACATGGCCCCTCTTTGGCGCAAGTCCTTTGCCGGCAAGGCGCTGACCGGTCTGCTCATTTATGGCTTTTCTTTGGCACCTGTTTTCAGTCGGGATCAACAGAGCAGCTTTTCTCGCCTGACCGGGCCAACCCGGCGGCCTCTGCCGAGAGGCCCGGGCCGGCGCTTTCTTGCTCCCCCTTGCTGTCAAAGACCAATTTCCTTTGGCGTAGCGGCTTGTCGTAGCCTCTGCGTACAGGAATTGTCTTGCAGGGTCCGACCCTCTGCTACCCAAGGATGCCTTCCCCTGCCAGCAGGCGGTCAAGAGTGGCGGGGTATTCGCGCACCCGGATGCCGGTTGCGTTGTAAATCGCATTCAAGATCGCGCCGGCCGAACCGCTGAAACCAAGCTCTCCGATGCCCTTGGATTGTAGCGGGCTGGCTGCATCGTCGCGTTCGTCCAGCAAGACCACGTCAAGCTGGGGTACGTCGGCGTTCACCGGCAGATGATATTCCGCGAAGTCGCGATTGACGATGTGGCCATCGCGCGGATCGTGAACTAGTCCTTCAGTCAGGGCCATGCCGATTCCCCAAACCATCCCGCCAAGACACTGAGACCGCGCAGTTTTCTCGTTGAGAATGCGGCCGGCAGCATAGACCCCCAGCATCCGCCGGACCCGTGTTTCGCCGGTAAACCGGTTGACGGCCACTTCGCAGAAATAGGCGCCATAGCCTGCCTGCAGTGTCTCCGACAAAGTGTTGCCGGGCTGGATGGTGCCTTCGCCGACGATAGGCTTGCCCGCGAGCACATCCGTCAGAGCGACCCGACGGTTGCCGCTGATCGCTTCACCGTCTTTCAGGGTCAGTTCCTCTTCCTGGCAGCCGAGCCGCTCGCAGAGTTTGATCCGGATGTCCTCGCAGGCCAGGAACACGGCAGAGCCGGAGGAGGATGCGCCCCGGGAGCCGCCGGAGCCGGGCCCATGCGGCAAATCGCTATCGCCAAGCCGGGTTGCCACTTTCGACACGGGCAGCCCCAGCATCTCGCCGCAGACCTGGGTGAGAACGGCGTAGGTGCCGGTGCCGAGATCGGTCATGTCCGACT
>CAYYSC010000024.1:10588-15295 GCA_964474065.1 uncultured Rhodospirillales bacterium
CGTCACGCGTGCCGAGGCCTTGCCCAGCATGTTAATCCGGCTGGCTCCGGCCATGCCATGCCCGATCAGCCATTCGCCCTCGCGCAGGCCGCTCGGTGTCTTGTTCCGGTTCTCCCAGCCAAAACGCCGTGCGCCTTCGTCCAGACACTCTGCATATTTGCGGCTCGAAAATGGGATCCCCTTTTCCGGGTGTCGGTCGGGAATGTTTTTCTTCCGCAATTCGACCGGGTCCATGCCAAGCTGCTCTGCAAGCTCGTCCATGGCGTTCTCCAGGGTCGGCATGCCCACTGCCTCTCCCGGCGCGCGCACGGATCCAGCAGGCGGCCGGTGGTTGCGGGCGATCCCGAGCGAGAGCCTTCGATTTTCGCCCCTATAGAGGAAATGCGTCGACTGGGGCACCGGTTCCGCGAAGCGCTCTCCCGGCAGATTGGAGACAAGGCTCTCATGACCCAACCCGATCAGCGTTCCGTCTTCGTTGGCGGCGAGACGAATGCGCTGGCGGCTCTCGGAGCGGCGCAGGATGGACTCGAAGATCTGTTGCCGGGTCATCTCCACGCAGACGGGCCGGCCAAGTTCCCTGGATGCGATTGCGGCCGCAACGCCTTCGGGGGAAATGCCGAGTTTCGAGCCAAAGCCGCCGCCCACATACGGCGACAGCATGTGGACCTTCTCCGGTTCGATCCCGAGAGAATCGGCAAGTTCGTCCACGTTGAAGTTCAGCATTTGATAAGAGCCGCGCAGCGTAAGCACGTCCCCGTCCCAGCTTGCAATGGAGCAGTGCGGCTCCATCGCGGCAGCATGATGTCCGGCCGTGCGATAGACTTGGTCCACCGTGACGGCCGCCTCCTGCATGGCCCGATCGAGGTCGCCCTGATCGACGCCCCGGCGATCCTGCATCTCCACTTGAACGTCACCGGCCTCGGGTTCAACCGGGGCGGTTTGCGCCTCAATGGAGAGGATGACGTTCTGCGCCGCATGCCGTGCCTGCTCGAAGGTCTCGGCCACCACAAGCGCCACCGGTTGGCCGACATATTCGATCTTCGAGACGCCCTGCACGGGGGCTTTACCGGCCCCGCCCTGGGCGGCGTTGCGGAGGAAGCGCTCATCGGAAAAAACGCCGAGCACCCCCTCCAATTGATCGAGGGCCTTTGGGTCGATTTTCTTCAGCGTTCCCTTCACCGCCGGCGCGCGGACAAGGACGCCGTGAACCATGCCGTCCAGAGGATGCTCGTGCGCATAGGTCGCCAGGCCCGAAACTTTCAGTGGTCCTTCCGGGCGGTTCAGGGGCTTTCCGACTACCCCCTGCGCCATGTCATCGAGCCGCCGGCGGGTGTCGGGCATGTCCATGGTCAGCGTGCGGTTCATGTCGCATCTCCCAGTCCCGCCGCGTCGCTCAGCACGGCGATCAGCGTGCGCTTGGTCAGCGGTCTCTTGAAGTCATTGGAGCCCTGGCCTCTGGAGTCGCCGAGCAGGATTTCAGCAGCTTCGGCAAAGAGTTCGCGGCTAGGGGGCTTTCCGTGCAAATGATGCTCAGCGCCCGTGTCGCGCCACGGAATAGGGGCAATCCCGCCGAAGGCCAGCGAACAGTCGGCGATCTTCCCGTCGCGGCAATCCAGGATTGCCGCGACCGATACGAGGGCAAAGGCAAAGGACGCCCGGTCCCGAACCTTGCGGTAACGCTGCTCGCCGGCGACGGGCGGCGGAAGGACAACGGCCGTAATCAAATCCCCCGGCTGAAGCACGTTCTCGATATGTGGCGTGTCTCCGGGCAGCCGGTAGAATTCGCCGATCGCAACCGTGCGGCGCTGTCCCTCGGCATTCTCGATCTCGATTTCCGCCTGCAGGGCGCAAAGCGCCACCGCCATGTCGCTCGGGTGCGTCGCGATGCAATGTTCCGAACCGCCGAGAATGGCGTGGATGCGGTTGAAGCCGCCGATGGCTTGGCAACCGGACCCGGGTTCCCTTTTGTTGCAAGGCATCGAGGTGTCGTAGAAATAATAGCAGCGGGTACGCTGGCAGAGATTTCCGCCCGTTGTTGCCTTGTTGCGCAATTGGCCTGACGCCCCCGCGAGGAGGGCATTCGCCAGGACTTTGTAATCCCGGCGAATGCGCATGTCGGCGGCCAGGTCGCTATTCCTGACAAGGGCGCCAATGCGCAGGCCGCCGTCCGGAGTTTGCTCGAGCTCGGCAAGGGGTAGCCGGTTGACGTCGATAACATGCTCCGGCGCTGTCACCTCCAGCTTCATCAAATCGAGAAGGTTGGTTCCGCCTGCAATGATCGTGGCACCGTGCGCAGCTTGGCGCGTTGCGGCACCCGTACTTTCGGCTCGGGTATAGGTGAAGGGCTTCATTCTGTTTGCTCCCCGGCGGCTTCGCGAATGGCTGCGACGATGTTGGGGTAGGCGCCGCAGCGGCACAGGTTTCCGCTCATGCGTTCGGAAATTTCCTGGTCCGTCAGCTTGCCAGGTGCTTCGAGATTATCCGAAACGCTGCTCGGCCACCCGGCTTTCACTTCTTCCATCATGCCTACCGCGGAGCAGATCTGGCCCGGCGTGCAGTAGCCACACTGATAACCGTCGTGGCGAACGAACGCGTCTTGCAGGGGCGAGAGCGCGCCGGGGCGGCCGATGCCCTCGATTGTGACGATTTCGTCGCCATCATGCATGCAGGCGAGGGTGAGGCAGGCATTGATACGGCGCCCGTTGACCAGCACCGTGCACGAACCGCACTGTCCGTGGTCGCAACCTTTTTTTGCCCCGGTCACGCCCAGATGATTGCGGAGCGCATCGAGAAGGCTGGTCCTGGGATCCGCATCGAGGGGGTGTTCCTCGCCGTTGATGTGGAGCATGGTGCGCATGTCACCGCCTTTCAGGAATGCTTGCTGAAGTTCCTGCCTTGGCAACGCTCGCAACTGTTCCCGGTTCCCTGGGTCGCACTTCTACTGTATGCGGTAAAAAGAGAGGATCTCAGCCGGCTTGGCTGACAGAGAGATGCTTGTCATAAATTGCAAAAAGGGATAGTCGGGACTATCAGGCCGGAGACCTTGCTAATCCGGGACGTCTTGCTAATCGGAAAGGTGTTCCGATCTTGCGCTGTGAAGTGCATTCTGAGGTTATGCGTCGTAAGACAAATGACTAAGTCACTAAGCAACTAAGGAGTGAGTAAAAAGATGCAAGATTATATCAGTCCTTTTGTTGGTATGTCGCTTCAGGACAATTACAAAGCTTTGATTTCTGGGGAAATGGGTTTTCATTGGCCAGATGAGCAACTCCAAAAAGGTTACACTGGGACGTGCGGAGTGGATTTGCTACGTCGGGCCTATAGCTTTGTAGAGATTTTGGACAGCGACGGTGCATTTGTCCCCGAATGGAAGGGGCTGGACTATGGGTGCGGCTGGGGCCGGTTTGCTTCAGTAATGGTGACGAAAGGTCGGCCCGAGCAGTTTGACCTGTGCGACGCATGGCCAAAGACATTGTCCATCCTTTCCGAGTTGGGCTATCAAAATCATATCTTCAAAGTTTCAGATCTCTTATCGGAGCAGCAGCTGACTGCCTCTACATACGATTTCATTATGTCTTTTTCCGTCTTCACTCATCTTTCCGCCCATGCCTTCCAGGTGAACATTCCCGTTTTATTGGCGGCGCTGAAACCCGGCGGAAACCTGTACATCACAGTGCGGCATGAAGAATTCATTGACCATAAATATAAGGAGCGCTCGGAGGAGTTGAGGCAGATTTTGGCAAAAAAAGGGTTTGTTTTTCTTGACTCCGGTGGTGATCTCAGCGGCGAAAAAATTTTCGGGGACATGATTATTGATCGTAATTACCTATCTCAATTTGGCAGATCGCGTTATCTTGGGCAGCCCCACGCAAACCAGCACGTCTACGCAATTTCCAGATGAGTTCCCCAGAACGTTGGCACCCGGCGATGCCGAAATCCACGCGGGCTGCCTTACAAACATTGATAGACCGTGGCTTCGATATTTCGGTAGGAGATTATACTTACGGCGTTCCAGCCATTCGGTGGGCCGAGGCCCAGAAGAGCCATTTTCGGCTGGAAATAGGAAAATATTGCTCATTTGCAGCTGACATCGATATATACGTTGGAAGGCAAGGTCGCCATACCGTTGATTTTTTGAGCACCTATCCCATCGGTCTTGTCCATGGGCCAATGGTCAGGGGAGAGCAAAGCGAGGCCCATTCCGGTGACCTGAGTGTCTCAATCGGGTCGGATGTATGGATTGGCCGAGGCGCGCAAGTTATGGCGGGGGTATCGATTGGGGACGGCGCTGTTGTCGGGGCCCGATCCCTCGTTACCTCCGATATCCCGGCCTATGCAATCGCCGTAGGAACGCCAGCGAAAGTAATTCGACACCGATTTACGCCTGAGATTATTGAGGAGCTGTTAAGGTTGCAATGGTGGGATCTCGATGCCGAGGCGCTTTCTGCGAACATCGATATTTTTAACAAAAGAGATATGACCGAGGTGGTGCGGAGGTTAAAGCTAATCTGCCCCAAGCCATAAGAGGACTCCAATTGACCGCCGGACTTAAACTAGGGCAATTTCCGGCGGAGAGTTGCACGAATGAGCGCTGGAGCGCTCATCTCCTTTGAAATCAACCCGGTTGCGGGTGGATTATTCACGTGATTTCTGCGGCGCCTCAACAGCTGGACAGCTTCTTTAATCAGTCAAGCAGGCTGGTTGGCC
>CAYYSC010000025.1:0-15020 GCA_964474065.1 uncultured Rhodospirillales bacterium
GTGCTCTTCCGATCTGAGCACCGGCCGTTATAAGCTGGTCCGGTCATGCCAGATTTCACCTTAGAGACCGCGCTGTCGAAGCGCTACGGCAGTCCCGTCGCCGGCGTCGATGAGGCTGGGCGCGGTCCCTTGGCCGGGCCGGTCGTGGCCGCCGCCGTGATCCTTCGCCGAAGAGCTCGGAAGGACGTGCTGTCGGCACTCGACGATTCGAAGAAGGTGCCCGCGGAACGGCGCGAAGCCATAGCTGCGCAGTTGCCCGCCTGCGGCTGGATCGGAATTGGCGCGGCGTCGGTGGCCGAGATCGACCGGCTCAACATCCTTGGTGCTACGCATCTGGCGATGCAAAGGGCCGTGGCTGCCCTGCCGCAGGTGCCTCGGGCATGCCTGATCGACGGCAATCAGCCGCCGATGCTGGCCTGCCCGGCCGAATCGGTCATTCAAGGTGATTCGCTGAGCTTATCCATTGCAGCCGCCTCGATCATGGCGAAGGTGATGCGCGACCGGCTGATGAGCCGGCTCGCGGTGCGCTATCCCGTCTTCGGCTGGCATACGAACGTCGGTTACGCCACGCCGGAGCACCAGGCGGCCCTCACCGCAGCAGGGGCAACGCCGCATCATCGGCGCAGCTTCGCTCCGGTTCAGGCGGTACTCGCGCAAGAAGAGAGTTGACGGCGAATCCCGACCGAATCAGATTGCAGTACCATGAGTCACAAATGAAATGCCCAGGCCCATGGAACTGCCCCACGACCGGCTGCTGATCGGCGACTGCATCGAGACGATGGCGCAACTGCCTGCCGCCTCTGTCGATCTGATTTTCGCCGACCCGCCCTATAACCTGCAGCTACGGGGAGAGTTGCTGCGCCCGAACCACAGTCGCGTCGACGGCGTGGACGCGGAATGGGACAAATTCGCTTCGTTCGCCGACTATGACGGCTTTACCCGCGCCTGGCTTGCGGAAGCAAAACGCATCTTGAAGCCGAGCGGCTCCTTATGGGTCATCGGCACCTATCACAATATCTACCGCCTGGGCGTTGCCTTGCAGGATCTGGACTTCTGGGTCCTGAACGAGGTGGTCTGGCGCAAGACAAACCCGATGCCGAATTTCCGCGGCCGCCGTTTCACCAATGCACACGAGACGATGATCTGGTGTTCCACTGGCGAAAAGGCGCGCTATACGTTCAATTACGAAGCGATGAAGTCGCTGAACGACGAAGTGCAGATGCGCAGCGACTGGCTGCTGCCGATCTGCAGCGGCGGCGAGCGTCTCAAAGACCTGGATGGGGCAAAGGCGCACCCGACCCAGAAACCGGAGGCGTTGCTGCACCGTGTCGTTCTGGCTTCCACCAACCCCGGCGACATCATCCTCGACCCCTTCTTCGGCAGCGGTACCACGGGGGTCGTAGCAAAACGCCTCGGCCGGCATTGGCTTGGCATCGAGCGCGATCATGCCTACGCCAAGCTGGCCATGGAACGGGTAGCGGCGGCAGAGGCTTTGGCGGATACCTCTCTGGCAGCAACGCCCTCGAAACGTTCGGAACCGCGCGTGCCGTTCGGTGCTGTGATCGAACGCGGACTGCTGCGGCCGGGCGACGTTCTGGCGGACATCCGCCAAACCTACCGGGCGAAGGTACGCGCGGACGGCACGGTGATCGCTGCGGACCACCGGGGCTCCATTCACAAAGTCGGCGCGTTGGTGCAGGGGGCGCCTGCCTGCAATGGCTGGCTATTCTGGCATTTCGAAGCCAGCCACAAGAACTGGCAACCCATCGACTTCCTGCGGCAGAAAGTACGAGCGGAGTTGCGCGCCTAGCCCATAAGCGAGAAGCAAACGGCGCGCCTCAGTCCACCAACGCGTAGTCGATCGTCGAGACGACGCGGACGGTTTTGTAGATCTGGCCGGGCTCGTAGAGGCCTGGAGCGCGATCCCGGGGGAGGATCTGAAAGACGCCCTGGTTAGCCCGGCGGATGCCGCCGACGGATGCACCGGAGTCCTGGGCGAACTCCGCCGCGCCTTCGCGCGCATTGCCCAAGGCCTCAGCCAGCATGTCCGGCTTGATGTCGTTCAACTTGGTGTAGAGATAGATGGGACCTGCCTGCCCCGAGTCGCTGGACAGGATCACGCCTGCCTCGACCAGATCGCCTACCTGCTGTGCCAGGGCTTCGACCTTATCCACGCTGCCGGTGCGAACCAGAAGGGTCTGGCTGACAATATAGCGGCTTTCCACCGGGCCGGAGCGATATTGCTGGGCCAACTGATCGATTACGCTGAATTGCTGCACCGAAACCGCCTCCGACTCAATCCCGCCGCCGGTGACGAAATCGATGACCTGTCGCTTGTCGGAGGCAATCTTCTCCAGCGCCACCGAAAGGTCGTCATTGGTGGTGGTGAACTTGAGCGGCCAAAGCGACGTGTCCGCTTTGACGTCCTGTTCCGCCAAGCCCTTGACCGTCACGATCCGGTCGACGGTACGCGCTTCGACAAAGGCGCGCGAAAACTCCAACGCTCCGAACACCAACCCCCCACCGATGAAAAGGCCAGCGAGCGTCAATCCAATCAATGCCTGCATGGGCCTGGGCCTATTCCCCTTTGAATACCGCGTCGCGCTTGTCGGCGAAGGCACGGATTCCTTCGTGCATGTCTGCAGAGCCGGCACAAGAAACAATGCCGTCCCGCTCGGCTTCCAACTGCCGATCCAAGTCCGTATGGAAGCTCTGGTCCATCAATTTCTTGGTCCAGCCGTAGGCAAACGCCGGGCCCGCCGCGAGCTTTTCGGCCCAGCGCATGGCTTCCGCCTCGAGTGCGTCGGCCGGAATGACTTTATTCACCAGGCCCATGGCCAGCGCCTCCTCCGCATTGAAACGGTCGGAAAGGAGGGCGATTTCCATCGCCTTGCGGCGCCCAACCAGGCGCGGCAGAAAGTATGTACTCCCGCCGTCAGGGCTGGTGCCGAGCTTGGCGTAAGCAAGCGTCATCATCAGGTTGTCGCCCGCGATGGCCAGATCCGTGGTGAGCGCCAGGCTCATGCCCGCGCCGGCCACAGGCCCGTGTAGCGCAGCAATTACCGGCTTTTCCATCCGCACCATCGCCCGGATGGCAGCATGGTAATCGTCGAGCATCGCACCGATGTGCAGGGGCAGATGGTCCAGGTTCTCATGAAAACCGGCAACATCGCCGCCGGCCATGAAACCACGGCCCGCCCCCTTCAGAAGAACGGCGCGGATGGTCTTGTCCGCTTCCACCTTGTACATGATCTCACGGAGGCCCACCGCCATTCCCGCGCTCAAGGCATTCAGGACTTCCGGCCGGTTCAGGGTGACAACGGCTACGGTGCCGTGGGTCTCCAGAAGAACAGGGTCGGGCATGTCGGGCTTCCTCTTGTTTGATCCGGACCTTGGGCGCACCCTACCGGGCCCCAGCATGGAGGACAATTGAGATGACCGGTCTGACCCTTAATCACGCCAATGCCATTGTCGATGGCGCGTTTGCGGCGGCTGCCGAGCACGGCATGATGCCGCTGACCGTAGCGGTATTAGACGCCGGCGGCCATTATGTGGCACTGCAACGCCAAGACGGCAGCGGCATCCTTCGTGTTGAGATTGCCCGGGGCAAAGCCTGGGCGGCGCTTGGCATGGGCGTGCCGACCCGGGAATTGGCCGATCGGCTGGTAACGGGCCGGCAGCACTTTATTGCGGGGCTGGTGGGCGCCAGCGACGGCAAGTTTATCTGCGTGCCGGGCGGCGTCCTCGCCTATGCGCCCGGCGGGCCAGTCATCGGCGCAGTGGGCATATCCGGCGAGGCGTCGGACAAGGACGAATACGCCGCCATTCAGGGCATCAAGGCTGCCGGCCTGATCCCAAACCCGGCCGAGCCTGTCCAGAACTGGAAAGGCGTCTGAATAAACGCGTTTTCCGCATCAGTCGGCGGTACTGCGGCCCGCCTCGCTTTTCTGGGTGGCCAAGTCAAAGCTGAGGCGCATGTCCACGGCATATTTGGCAATGTTCCGGACATAGATGACCGGCTCGCCACCAACGGCGCGAGCGGTAGCAATTTCAACATTGTTAAACCAGACATTGGGATCCAGCCCCATCTTCTCTGCCCGGGAGCGGCCCTTCTTGATATTGCCCGGCCCTGCATTATACGCGGCCAGCGACAACAACATTCGGTTGAACGGAGTGATCGCCGGACTGTCGAAATACCGGTCCCGAAGGAAACGAAGATACCGGACGCCCGCATGCACGTTCGGTTCCGCCTTGGTGATGTCGGCAATATCAACGTTCGGGTCTCTGGCAGTCGACGGCAAAACCTGCATGATCCCGATCGCCCCTGCCGGGCTGCGGGTCGACTGATCGAACCGCGATTCCTGGTAGGCTTGTGCTGCGATCAGGATCCAGTCAAATTCATACTCGTCGGCGTACTTCCGTATCCAGCGAATGGCCTTAACCGCCCTGTCGGCGCCATAAGCTTCGGTCATTCGTTTCACTTGGCTTGCTGACTTCAGATAACGCTGATCCAAGATATTGCCGAGCTGGGTGCGAACTTTAACTTTCTTCGAAAATTCGTCCAGTAACTCCCTGAATTCGGGGGAATTCTTCCGCAGAGCAAATGCTGTCTTCCCTCCATCGGCGACCACCAGATTTTCCTGGACGGCTATGCCATCAAAGATCTGTGCCCAGAGTTTCGCCTTGTGGCTGTCGATGATCGTTGCCTCGATGATCCCGGCATGGACCATTTCGAGCAGATCGTAGTCCTCCAGTACTTCGTCGACCGTGATGACACGGACTGGCGCCAGCCTTTGCGCCACGCGCCCTGCATTCAGCGCAGTGAAATGGCCGAAATAGCTGCTGGATCGCCGAAGATGCAGAGAATGGTCAGTCAGATGGCCGAAAGTCTCGATCCGGCCGAGCGTAGCCTGTGTCACGACCACTTCGCTGACCTCGGTGCGCAACGGCAGGCTGAAGTCGATCTCCTTACGGCGGGCTTCGGTGATCGTAAGGTTGGCGTCGATCATGTCCACCTGACCCGCCACCAATGCGGGGATCATGACATCCCGCGCCTTTGGCATGAACACAACGTAGATCCGGCGTTTGTATTTCTTGAACAGGAATTGCTCCAACGCCCGGCCGCGTTCGGCAGCGAGCCCGGCCCGCTTTTCGCCGTCAAAAGCGAAAAACAGCGGGTTGTGAGGTACGGCGATCCGAATGAAACCGCGTTCCTTCATCCCGCCGAAGTCGCCGGTCCATAGGCTGAGCGCACGCTCAAGCAGCAAGTCAGTTTCGCCGGGGCCGTCGTCCTGCGCTCCAGCGGAAGTGGATCGCAACAGCAACGCGACCGCAAGAACGATCGTCGCCAACAATCGCACCAGCAAGTTATCCTTCTGCAAATTCAGCGTTTAGATCATTGGCGCCGTTGAGAGATAGACGCCGAGGACCATCTGGATCACCAGCCTTTGCTCCGCTTGGTAGGCGGCGCAGTTCGGATGGCTCGGCGCAGTGTCGCAATAGTCATACCAGTCGATCGAGAGATTCCAAGCGGCCCCAATGACGCCGGTGAAATTAGCATATTCCGAATGCGGTGGCTGGTGGATCAGATGAGAGACGGCTGCGAGCGAGGTAGTGCCCGAGGGGTCAATGGCCAGGAAGGCCTTGCGATTAACGACTAAGCCATCGTCCCGGAGCAGCGGTCCGGCATAGGAATAATCGGGAAAGGGCTGCCAAACACGCTCGGACCATACAGCGTAATCGGTTTCAAACTGGACGGATACGGCTTGCGCTTGGTCGAAACTGGCGACCGGTTGTCCGGTAAAAGTGACGCTGATCCGGCGGTCCATCCCGACCGCCTGGCAGTGTTGCGTGTCGGCATACTCAACAACAGCCCATTCGGGTACTGCTACGGCCGCTCCGCCCTCCACCGGCTGGAAGGTATGATAGGCGAAACCAGCCAAGTCCGCCTCGGTCAATGCCGCCTCGTCAATCAGGTATTCAATCGTGTCAAGATCGCCGTGCCCGAATGTCAGTTCCTCGAAGGTGCGCATTCCCGTGTAGACGAACCGCACTCCACCGCAGGTGAAGGATACCATCTCCGGCTGATCGCGGCCGTCACGGGAGTCGTTCCCGTTCTCCAACAGAGGCGTCGCAAAGAGGCTCAGGGACTGGATACTCACGATTTCCCGCTCTGCCGACTGGAGCAGTGCCTCCAAATGCGCTGCGGGAACGCCCCAGCTGACCGAGGCGGCGCCACTCTTTAGCCCGCCGGAGCCGATTGCCACGACGCGACCGTCCTTGTTAACGATGGGCGCTCCCGAAAGGCCGGGAAGCAAATGCCCATCCAAGCGGACGATTTCCATCCCAAGATCGATGCTGCCGGCGCCCGCGAGTTCGCGGCGGACCCGCGCCGGCAGCATGTCAGCAAGCCGGGAGGAGCCGAATGTCACCCGTAAGGGCTTGTTGTCCATCGTCGGCACAGCCAAGTAATAGCCCAACGCCTCCAACTCGTCGTTCGTCTTTGGCCGCCGACGCTCCGCGCGCAAGGGCTGGCCCGGTCCACTGTCAATTCTGAGAAGCGCAAGATCCGCGCCGTTCAAGACGCGGGCGATAGTGGCGGTGCTGGTAATGCCGCCATGCTTCTCCCAATAGACGGTAATACGTCCGCAATCGGCGACCACGTGAAGCGCTGTCACGACATATTCTTCTGAGCCAAAGGCAAATCCGGTACCAACCCGGTCGCCGCTCTCACAACCGCGGGCCTGCACCTGAACGACACTGCGAGCCACCTGCTCCCGAAGATCCGCATCCAAGACGCTGAGGGCCGGTCGCGGCATCAGGAAAGCCAAGCCCAACGCGCCGGCAACGAGTACTGTCAATGCTGCTCGCATGCTCCCTCCACGACCGCCTTAAGCTGCTTGAGACGCTCCTCTTCCGGCAAACTCACGGGAACCCGCGCGATCAACTTCACCCAGTCTCCGCCTTCGACCCGCAAGGCGCTCTCCATTGCCCCTACGGTTTCATACCTCCGGGTTAATAGTATGTCGCACGATCGCAGCGTTTCGCTATCGGAAAATAACGCGCCGGTCCCGGACTTCTGTTGGCTCATCACTCCGGCAACCCGGCTTTCGGGCAGCAGGCCGGTGCGATTGAAAGCGACCAACGCGGCTGCGTCAGCCGGACTAAGGCCTGCGTCGATCCATAACGCGGCCCGATCGGCCGGGGACGGTTCAAGCAAGCCATGGGTCCGAACGAGAATGCCAGCGAGCAGGGCCGCCGCCATGGCGATAGCGAATCCGCCAACCCGGGCGCCGTTGCCCCCCGGGATCGGACCCGCCGCTGTCTCGCTGCGCAAGCCGAGCACCGTTCCCAGCAGGCCGACCAGACCGGTAATGACGCCGGCCACCACCTCCGAGGCGGAGAGGCCAACCAACAACCCCAGCAACACGCCCAAGGCTGCACCGACCGCGAAATTCTTCACTAATACGCCTCCCTTCCCTTCCGGCATCAGGATGCCGGAAGGCTGGTCTTATGGAAAGCCACAGAGAGCGCAGGTAAATCAAATAGGAGCGGTCGCTTGCTCCACCCATTGCCGGGTTTCTTCATCTGCTCCGGATATCACCAGTTCCCTCACCTTTGCATGATAGGCATTCAGCCATTCCCGTTCCTTCTCCGACAGCAGATCCGGGTTGATGGCTTTCCGGTCGATGGGGGCGAACGTCAGGATCTCGAATTCAAGGAATGTCTTGCCACCTTCCGGCTGGTTACCGCACTCGCTCACCGCCAGCAGGTTTTCCGTCCGAATGCCGAACTCTCCCGCCTCGTAAAAGCCGGGTTCATTCGAGACAATCATCCCGGGAACAAGAGCCGTCGTCCCCGTCTTAGCAATCCTTTGCGGCCCTTCGTGCACGCCCAGGTAGGAGCCGACGCCGTGGCCCGTGCCGTGATCGAAGTCCATTCCCTCTTGCCACAGCGGCAGCCGGGCGAGCGCATCCAACTGCGCCCCGGTCGTGCCGCTCGGGAACCGGGCCGTGGCCAATCCGATGTGGCCCTGCAACACCCGGGTGAAGGCCCGCTTCATTTCCGGTGTGGCCTCGCCGATGGCCACGGTTCGCGTGATATCAGTCGTGCCGTCCGGATACTGCCCGCCAGAGTCGCACAGATAAAACGAGCCTGGTTCCAGCGTGCGTTCGGTCTCTGGCGTTGCCCGGTAATGTACAATCGCGCCGTTCGGCCCAAAGCCGGATATGGTCGGGAAGCTCTCATCGCGGAAGCCATCCAGCTCCCGGCGGAAGGCTGTGAGTTGCTCGGCTGCCTGGATTTCCCCGATTTCGCCCGATGGGCCGTGTCGATCGATCCAGGCAAGAAAGCGCGTCATCCCCACGGCGTCGCGCGCATGGGCGGCACGCGCGCCCTGCAGTTCGGTCTCGTTCTTGGCGGCACGCGGTGCCACGCACGGGTCGGCGCCCTGCCGGTGCTCCGCCCCGGCCTCAGTCAAGCGGCTCAGGATCCACGCCGGCGTGGAGGTACGGTCCGCCAGGACGGCCGCTCTTGCCTTGCCGAGTTCATCCAGGGCCTTACCCAGCGCAAGCGGCGACTCCACCGAAACGCCGTTGCCGAGGTGCACCAGCGTTTCGGGCAGAAGTTTGCGAGGGTCGCAGAACAGGCCGACGCGACCATCACTGTAAAGAATGCCGAAGCTCAGCGGGAGCGGAGCGTGAGCCACATCGCCGCCGCGGATGTTCAAAAGCCAAGCAACGGAATCCGGCTGACTGAGCACCGCAGCCGCCACGCCATCGTCAGTCAGTTCTTGGGCAAGGCGCTGCCGTTTGGCCTCGGCGCTTTCGCCGGCATATTCAAGGGGATGCGGCAACACCGGCGCAAGCGGGGCCGCCGGCTGATCTTCCCATACAGCATCGACGGGATTTGCTTCCGCCAAGACCAGCCACCCGCCTGCCTCCTCGGCAGCGCTCTGAAAGCGCTCGACCGCCTCGGCGCTGTGCAACCACGGATCAAGACCGAGCGGCGTGCCCGCTGGCAGATTCTTTCTGATCCATTCCGCCGGCGGCGTTTCCGTCAGGTGCAGGGCTTCGAACACGGATGTATCGACCTGGTCCCGTACCTGCAGCGTGTAGCGCCCGTCGACGAAAATCGCGGCCTGGTCCTGCAACACGACAGCGACGCCGGCCGAGCCGGTAAATCCCGTCAACCAGGCGAGCCGCTGGCTCGCGGCCGGGATGAATTCGCTTTGATGCTGGTCTCCGTGAGGAATGACGAACCCATCCAACCCCATCTGCGTCAACTCTGCTCGCAAAACACCGACCCGCTGGGAGAAAGGAGGATCCGTCGGCACAGCCGCGGCCAAGGCCGCGCGCGTCTCTATCAGGGCCTCCACCAACTCTACATCTGGCTCTGGCGCGATCATCCGCGGCCAGACCCCCGGATCTGCGGCCGCCCCCTTCTGCGGGGCACCATTCAGGCCGTCCAGGACCGCCAGGGCCTCCTCCAGATCAACCGGACTGCCGGCCCGCTCCAGAGCATGCTGCAACCGCGTCCGGACGGCTGGTGGGATCGCAATCGTCGTCATTGGCCAGGGTCCCTCGAATCATCAGTTCATCTATGTTTGGAGACGGCCTCGGGATCCCGCAAGGCCTGCTGCGTGTTGGCCCTGCAGATCGGCACCACACGGCTGGTGCAGCGAAGAAACGGATTAAACACCCCAACCCAGAAGGCTATTGATGGCGCTCACATACCGGAACGGCAAGCCATCCATTCTTCGCATTGCTGCGCTGCCGAAACAACGCTCCAAATCCTGCCACTTTCGAGCGATCCAAAGCGCAACATGATTGTGACGAGGCAACCGAAAAGCCCTGTGAACGGAGCGAGAAAAATGGGCACTCTTTCATTCGCCAACGACTTCTTCGGCAATGCTGCGAGGCAGCAAAAAGGCCATGGGACGACCACGGGCCCCATGAAACGGCGATCCTTGCCTGCCAGAAGAAAGACGCCTCCATTTTGCAGCGCACCCCGCGCCGCGTTCTGGCGATGCTTTACGCTAACGAGGATCGGGCAAACGATCGCATGGAAAGCGCCATTCTCGCGTGCCAGCGTCGGGATGCAACCGTACTTCGGCATATCTTCCACGGCCACTAGGGACGCCAAAAAAAGCCGCCAGCATTTCGCTGGCGGCTTCCTCATCTTACCGGCGTGGGCACCTAGGCAAGCGGCCTAGATCCAACCCTTAACCCTGGTGCGCAGCCCGATAGTTTTCCCAGTATTCCGGCCAGGCTTCCTGGACGTCGATCTTTTTGCCCTTGGCGGCCTCGGCTTTCCGCATCTGGTGGAACTCCGCCTGTGCTTCCTCCCAAAGCCCGAGGTACCTGTTCAGACGCGCGAGTCGCTGATCCTGCCATGCTTGATCGTCTTCCGTCCAAAGGCCCTTTTCCTTCATATAGCGGATGGTGCCTTCGTGCATCGGGGCATCCGCCGGCGGACGGCCGGAATGCTCGAGCGCCCAGAATTCGCTGGTCGGAGTCGTGTTTTTATAGTCGTCGTAGGCCATATCCGCGGCCATCACGAACTGATAGGCATCTTCGGCTGAGACGTCCTTCGTGTACGACGTGATCATCGGGTAGCGGATCTGTACCATGTCCGCTGGCTTGTCCTCGCTCAATGCCGCGCCCTGCGTTTCGCGGAAGGGCTTCACGAAGTCGATAACAGCCCGCAGCTTTTTCCAGCCTTCCTCATCGTCCGGCGGGACCTGCGCATACCAGAGACCGCGAGGGCTAGCCTCGATTTCGCGCATATTGGCCGAGGTCGTGACACTGCTGAAACCGTCGATCTGGTTCGCCAGCACCGCAGTCTTCATCGCGCTGTACGAACCGAACCACACGACCTCGATGTCGTTCCGGTTTAGTCCAGCAAAGGCAAGGTAAGCGTCGTGCTTGACGTTCACTGAAGGATTGCCCTTCACGTAGCCTAGCCGTTTACCCTTCAAGTCATAGACCGTGTCGATTCCGGCATCGGCCGCGACCGCAATCGCGTTGGAGGTCGGCTTGCCAAGCACGATGCGAATGTCCTGCGGTCCCCAGGTTTCCGCCGCAAAGTCATAGCTGCCTTCGGCCGCGAAATAAGCCTCGTTCGCCAAGAACCCGAAGGACGCCTTGCCGGTCACCAACGGCAACATCCGCCCAATCGAGGTGCCGGCGGGGATAATACGGACCCGCGTACCGAAGCGTTTCTTGAACGCGTTGGCCATGCCGGTCGCTTCCGCATAGCCTGATGAACCCAGGTCGTAAGCGGTCCAAACCATGGACCGGGGCAACTCGGGCTCCGCCGCGGCCGCCACCGAGGTAGCCCCAGCAAGCGCGAATGGAATGAGATATCGTAGCATCGGCGTCCTCCATTATGGTGCTCTGGGCAGGCTGCCATTGATCGGCCTACCCAGGAAGGCGCCATGGGACCCTTCTCAGGCAAACGTGTCAAACGCGAAGTTTCGGGATACAAAGGAAAAACCGCCAGCTGACAGGCTGGCGGCGCATTATGGTCGTAAGAGCAGCGGCATTAGAGATGCTCTGCCCGGTACCCTTGCCAGTGTTCCGCCCAGGCTTCCTCCGGGTCGACATCGACGCCCTTTGCTGCTTCTGCCGCGCGCCATTCCTGGAAGTCAGCTTGCGCCTCGTCCCACAGCGCCAAGACCTTGTTCAGGCGGGCAAGACGCGCCTCCTGCCAAGCCTGATGTTCATCGGTCCACAGGCCCTTTTCCGTCAAATAACGGACGGTGCCTTCATGGGCCGGCGCGTCGTACGGCGGCGGGCCAGCCTTGTCTATTGCCCAGTTCGTACCGAGCACATTGACATTTTTGTAGTCATCGAAACTTTCATCGAGACGCTTAATAAAGGTATAGGCCTCGTCAGCGCCCACATGCCTTGGATAGACAGTGACCATCGGGTAGCGGAAACCGACCAGCCAACGTGGATTCTCCTCGGAGATACCGGCCCCTTTGGTTTCTTTGTATGGCGCCATGAAGTTGAGGACGTCAGTCAATTTTTCCCAGCCTCCCTCGTTTTCCGGATGGAATTGCGGCCACGCAACGCCGCGGGGGCTTGCCTCGATTTCGCGCGCTAAGGCTGAAGATGTGGCGCTGCCGAACGCGTCGAGCTGGTTCGCGAGTACTGCTGTTTTCATAGCATTATAGGAGCCGAACCAGACGGGCTGGATGTCATCCTCCGTCAGGCCGCCGAAGGCCAGATAGGCCTTGTTCTTGACGTTGACGGATGGATTGCCCTTCACGTAGCCAATCCGCTTGCCTTTGAGGTCCGAAATTTCCTTAACGCCGATGTCGCCTGCCACGATCAAGCCGACGCTGGCGACGCGCCCAGCGATAATACGAATATCCTGGGGGCCCCATTGCTGGGTGGCGAAATCATAAGTACCTTCCGCCGCGAAATAGGCACCGTTTGCTAGATAGCCGTAGCGGGCTTTGCCCGTAACTAACGGTAGAATTCGGCCAATAGAGGTTCCTGCCGGAATGATCCGCACGCGATTACCGTAGTTTTTCTTGAAGGCATTCCCTATGGCGGTTGCTTCGGCATAGCCGGTTGAGCCTAGATCATAGGCTGTCCAGACCATGGTTTTCGGCAATTCACGGCCAGCAGCGAACGCACCGCCGGATAAAAGACTGGCGATAGCCAGCACTGACAGGGTTTGTCTCATGAACGTCCTCCACGCTTGTTGTGCCTGCCCGTTCAAGCGGACAGTTGGTCAAGGAGCGGACGCGTTTCGGAAGACGATGTCAATTCCGACGAAAGAAGCAATTTACCAAATGACCATAAAAAAAAGCCGCCGGTCTTTCGCCGGCGACTTATCAGGTTCCCAAATCCGGACCGGAAAGGATTACAGGTTATTTTCGCGGTATTCCGCCCAGTAGCTCGGCCACGCTTCCGCGGCGTCCACCTTATTGCCTTTTTCCTTCTCGGCCGCGCGCCAGTCGTGGAAGTCAGCCTGCGCTTTTTCCCAGGCAGCGAGCACTGAGTTCAACCGGGCAAGCCGCTTTTCCTGCCAAGCTTGGTCCTGATCCCGCCACAGGCCCTTTTCCTTCAGGTAGCGGATCGTGCCCTCGTGCGCTGGCGCGTCATACGGGGGCCGCCCTGCAATCTCCAGCTTCCAGTTGAACGAACTGGACGTGGTATTCTTGAAGTCGTCGTAAGACAGATCGATAGCCTTTACGAGATTGTAGACATCGTCGGCAGTGGTGGCATTCTGATAAACGGTGATCATCGGATAACGGTAACCGACGAGGTTAACAGGCTCCTCCTCGGAAATCCCGGCACCACGGGTCTCATGGTAGGATGACAGAAAGCTAACCACCTCACTCATCCGCTCCCAGGCATCTTTATCTTCCGGCGGGAACGGTGGCCAAGTGATACCGCGCGGGCTTGCCTCGATCTCACGCACGTTGGCGGAGCTTGTAACACTGCCAAATGCATCGAGCTGGTCGGCCAACACGGCGGTCTTCATGGCACTGTAGGAGCCGAACCAGACCATCTCGACATCGTCGCGGGTCAGGCCGCCAAAAGCCAGATAGGCATCATTCTTCACGTTAACAGAGGGGTTGCCCTTGACGAAGCCAAGGCGTTTCCCCTTCAGGTCGGCAATCGACTTGACGCCGATATCCCCCGCTGTCGCGAACCCGTTCGAAGATAGACGGCCCATGACGATACGAATGTCCTGCGGTCCCCATTGCTCCGTCGCGAAGTCATAAGTGCCCTCGGCGGCAAAGAACGCTTCGTTCGCCAGGAAGCCGTAGGTGACCTTGCCGGTTACCATCGGCAGCATACGGCCGATTGAAGTGCCGGCGGGGACGATGCGGATGCGCGTGCCGTAATTCTTTTTCAGGGCATTGGCGATACCGGTCGCCTCCGCATAACCCGAAGACCCGAGATCGTAGGCGCTCCAGACCATGGAACGCGGAAGCTCCGGCTCGGCAGCCAGCGCCCCCGACGTCAGGCCTGCAAAGGCCATCGCCGCTAAAAGCTTTCTCATAGCCATCCTCCATTCTGATCGACCCTGCCCGTTCCTCGGGCAAGGCGGCGGCAAGGCACCCTATTCCCGCAGACCTGTCAAACGGAAATTGATGGAGCGGGCTACCACTCACAGAAGAAGCCGCCGACAAAGGTCAGCGGCTTCCAAAAACAAGCGGCCAGAAGGACTTAGATTCTTTTACAGGTTCTTTTCGCGATATTCGGCCCAATATTCCGGCCAAGCCTGACCGGCATCCACCTTGTTACCTTTAGCCGCTTCCGCTGCGCGCCAGTCGTGAAAGGTTGCCTGCGCGTTTTCCCAAGCGGCCAGCACGGCCTTCAGGCGGGTGAGTCGCTTTTCCTGCCAAGCCTGGTCCTCGTCGCGCCACAGGCCCTTTTCCTTCAGATAACGGATGGTCCCTTCGTGCGCAGGCGCGTCGTAAGGAGGACGGGCAGCCTTTTCCAGCGCCCAATTGAACGAACTGGACGTGGTATTCTTGTAATCGTCGTAGGTCAGGTCAATCGCCTTCACCAGATTGTAGACCTCATCCGCGGTCGCAGCGTCCTGATAAACGGTGATCATCGGATACCGGTATCCGATCAACGGCACGGGGTTCTCATTGGAAATCGCCGCGCCACGGGTTTCCAAGTAGGGAGAGGCGAAACTGATGACATCCGTCACGGCTTCCCAGCCTTCCCGGTCCTCCGGCGGGAACGGCGGCCACGTCAAGCCACGAGGGCTCGCTTCGATCTCACGCATATTGGCGGAGGTTGTCACGCTGCTGAACGAGTCCAACTGGTCGGCGAGCACAGCGGTTTTCATGGCATTGTAGGAGCCGAACCAAACCGGCTGGACGTCATCGCGGGTCAAGCCACCGAAGGCGAGATAAGCGTCAGTCTTGACGTTAACCGACGGATTGCCCTTGACATAGCCGATGCGCTTGCCCTTGAGATCAGCGACCATTTCGACCCCAATATCGCCAGCGGTCGCCATGCCGTTCGACGCAACGCGGCCCA
>CAYYSC010000026.1:0-15018 GCA_964474065.1 uncultured Rhodospirillales bacterium
GCCAAGATCCACCCGCCAGCTACAGCCCGGAGGACGGCGACGGCACCTCCTACGCCACCGCTCACGTTTCGGGCGCGGCGCTGCTTTGGACCGCTTTTCATGGACGGCGGCTGGAGCAGATGTATGGCATGACGTGGCGGCGGGTAGAGGCTTTCCGCCACTGTCTGAAAGCCTCGGCCCGTCCCGGCCTTGACTGGGATGCCGGACGGTACGGGGCTGGAATTTTGCACATTCCGGATCTGCTCCGCCAGGAACTGCCGCCGCCTGAGCGGCTGGTCTACACAGACGATCTTGCGGCTGACGACTTGGCATAATCTTGGCGCTCACGCCCGCCGGGGCAGGTCTCTTCCGCAAACGCGCGCCCCGCGGGGGGTAATTAGCCCCCAGACCGTTGTCTTTTCTGCAATAGACTTGCCAGGGAAAAGGCCGGCAGCACTGATGTGCGACCGGCCTCAAGAGCGGCTCTATTCGGCCGCCGCGGTCCGGCTCCGGTTTGCCAGCCATGCGACGGCGATGGGAGGCAGCGCGAGAACAGCCGCAGCGATATTGAGTTGCGCGTTGCTGAAGCCGACCAGCTCGCCGCCAGGAAGCATCAGCACCAGGCCGCCGGCGAACAGAAGGGCACGCAACGCCCAGCCGGCCGGTCCCCAGAATACCAGGCGGCCGATGCCGACCAGGTATCCCTGAAGCGCCGCGGACAGAAGGACAACACCCGCAATGGCTGCCGTAAACACAACGGTGACTTCCCACGTTGTTCCTTGTCCGATCAGGGCCGGGTTCAGGGCGAAGAAGAACGGCACGAAGTAGATGACCGTGCCAAGGCGCATCGCCTCTAAACCCGTACGGATCGGATTTGCTTCCGCAACACTCGCCGCCGCATAGGCGCCGATGGCGACCGGGGGGGTAATGAAGCTGATCATGCCCCAGTAGAGCAGGAACAGGTGCACCGCCAGTTCGTTCAGGCCGCCCTGCACCAGAGCGGGCGACACGGTCACGGCAAGGAACAGATACGCGGCCGTCACCGTCATCCCGATGCCGAGAACAAAGCTGGTCACGGCGCCCAGGATCAACAATACCAGTACGTCCTGCCCGGCAATGTTCACGAGTTCATAGGCGATGGAGCCGATTTTGCCCGAGAGGGTCAAAGCGCCGATGATCAGGCCGATCCCGGCGATGGCCAGCGTGACGCCGAATTCCGTGAACAGCTTGCCGATGCCGACCAGAAAATCCATCAGCTTCTTCAGGTCCCACCGGTGCCGGGCGGAAACCTGGTTGATCAGAAGAAGTAACGCTGTTGCGTAATAGGGCGCCTGCGCTTCACGCTGCATGTGCATCAGCATGTAGATCAAAAGCGCGAACACGAAAATGAAATACCAGCCCTCTTTGAGGACGTTCACCACGCGCGGCAATTCCGAGACCGGCAGTCCCTGCAGGCCATAGCGCGCAGAATAGGCGTCGATCTGCACGAACAGGCCAAAATAATAGAGGACGGAGGGAATGATCGCCGCCAGCACGATCTCGCCGTACGGGATTTCCAGATAGGTCGCCATCACGAAGGCGGTCGCACCCATGATCGGCGGCATGAGCACACCGCCGGTCGAGGCGCATGCCTCCACGCCGCCGGCGTAGGCGGGGGCGAAGCGGACCCGCTTCATCGCCGGGATGGTCATCACGCCGGTGGTCAGCACGTTGGTAATGACCGACCCGCTCATGGAGCCCATCAGCCCGGAGGCGAAAATGGCGACCTTGGCCGGACCGCCCCGGAATTTGCCGAGCATCGCGAAGGCCAGATTGAGGAAGAAGGCGCCGCCACCGGTGAACTGCAGTGCCACCCCGAAAACTAGGAAGCCAACGACGAGGTTGGCAAAGGCCCGCATCGGGATGCCCAGAATGCTTTCGGTGCCGAAAACGTGGAATGCCGCGGCGATTTCCCAGGACACCGGCTGGCCTTCCAACACGCCAGGGAAAAAGTTGGCATACACCGGGTAGATCGAGACGATCACGCAAACGATGAAGATCGGCATGCCGCCGCCACGGCGGGCAGCTTCCAGCACGATCGCCCACATGATGTAGGCCAGGTATTCGGGCAACGCAGGAGGAACTTCGAACTCCAGCCCGAACAAAGACCAAGATTCATTGATGATTGGGACATACTCCCAACCGTCTTCCAGGATTTCGTTGCCGTGCAGAACAAAAAAGATGGAAATGCCGAAGGTTAGCGCCGCAAGAAGAACGTCATACCACGGCACCTTGTCGATCTGTCCGACCCCCGGCCATGGCTGGTAGAGCAGGAATACCAGCGGCAGCAGCAGGCCGAGCATTGCATAGAAATACTCGGTCTCCAGGGGTACGTAGAGGTTGAGCCGGTTGCCAAGCCCGAAAATCACATAGATGGATAGGGCGATCGACAGCAGCGCCGATGTCAGCAGCAGCGTCCACCAAAAAGGCGACAGCTTTCGATGGCGCGCGACGACAATTTCGGCGTGCTCCACCGCTTCTTCGGCGCCAATAACGGGGCCGCGTTCGGGCGACGGGCTTGTCATGATTCTAAAGACCGTTTTCTAGGGCTAAAGGGACAAAAGAATCGCGTTCGTCTAAGGACGCGCAATTGGTCGGCCTGCCGCTCTGGCGACAGGCCGACCGGATTGTGTCACGCACGGTCAGGCATTCCAACCGTATTCGTGTGTCAACGATTCACCCTTCGAGCGGCGTTTTGAAGGGGACAGACAGGCCCGCTTCTGTTAGGTGCCTGGCGCGGATTTCCAGCCATTTCTTCTCATAGGCTTCGTCGGATACATCCATGGCCTTGAACTCCTTCCAGGCGGCAGCCAGCACTTCGTTCCGCTGGTGCAGCTTGTCGGTGTTGGTTTGGTTCTCAGCCGTCCATTTGCCGATTTCCTCGAAGTAACGGATGGAGCCGGGATGGTATGGAAAAATCCAGGATAGGTTCTGGTTTTCCAACTGGTAACCATCCATGCCCGGACCCGAATCTTTAAAGGATTCGTAGTTTTCCATTATTGCCTTCGTCAGGCCGTAGGCCGTCTCGTCGGACAAATGCGGCATACTGACAAAAATCGGATAAGGGTACCCTGCGCCCTCGAACGATTTGCCGCCGCCGGGATTGTTTTCGATGGCGACCGCGTTGGTAACTTCAATCGGATACCAGTGTGGGGAGATCGCGGTCGCCCGATCCCAGGCTTCCTTGTCGTCATGCGGGAACGGCAGATGCCGGATGCCGCGGGGGCTGGCCGCGATCTGATTGTACACACTGGAAATGGTTGAGCCGTACGCCGAATCCGCCTGCCCGTCGATAATGGCCTGCATGGACTGACCCCAGCCTGGAACGACGATTTTCTCCACGTCATCCCAGCCAAGACCTGCAAAAGCCAGCGTGGCTGTTGAGTTCAGGTTCAGCGCCGGCGCGCCCTTTACCCATGTGACGCGCTTGCCCTTCAGGTCTTCATAGCTGTCGATGCCCAGGTCGCCCGCCACGATCAGGCCGGCGCCATTGCGGCCGATATTGTTGAACAGATTGTAGAGTGGCGTCGGCCCCCAGCGGTCGTTGGCGAACATGAAGACGCCTTCCTGACCGAAATAGGAGGCGATTCCGCAGGCGCAAATCTCTGCTTGTTTGGCTTTCAGGGGCAGCATGCGGCTGACGTCGTTCTTGCCCGGAATGACCCGCAGATCGACGTCGTATTTCTCCTTCAGCATGTTGCCGAGGCCGATCGACTGCGCATAGCCGGAAGAGGTGGTCCCGTAAGCAGTCCAGGACAGTTGGCTCGGCAGTTTTGCACTGCCCGCCAGCGCCGTGCTCGTTGTAACGGCAAAGGCGGCTACCGCCGCCAGCAAAATTCTCATAGCGTTAACTCCCATCGCGGTTCTGTGTTTTTGATTGTTTCTTTTTTGACCCCTGAATTTCAGCATAGAGGCCATGACAAGGCAAGAGTCCACACAAAACGGCCGGCGACGGGAGAGCCCGTCGCCGGCTGCAATGGAAGATGGGCTGAGCCAGGCGGGTTTTATTCGGCCAGCGGTTCCCGGAATGGCACCGACATGCCGGCTTCATTCAGGTGCTTGGCGCGCACCTCCAGCCACTTGTTCTCACGGTTATCGGAGACGTCCATGTTCTGGAACTCCGCCCAAGCTCCCGCCAGAACATCCTGGCGTTGCATGTTGGCTTCCTGGCTGGCCTGTGCCGCGTCGTCCCAAACCCCGGCTTCCTTGTAGTAGCGGATCGCGCCCGGGTGGTAGGGGAACACCCATTCGAAATTCTGGTTCGCCAACTGATAGCCATCCATCCCCGGGCCGGAGTCCTTGAAGGTTTCGTAATTTTCCATGACTGCCTTGGTCAGGCTATAGGCCGTCTCCTCCGACAGGTCAGGCAGGCCGACGAAAATCGGATAAGGATAGCTCGCGCCCTCGAACGACTTGCCGCCGGTCGGGTTGTTCTCGATAGCGACGGCGTTCGTCACGGTCACCTTGTAGAAGTACGGCGCGACGTCCAGCAGCCGCTCCCAGCCTTCTTCGTTGCTGTGCGTGAACGGCAGATGTTTGATGCCCCGCGGGCTGGCCGCGATCTGGCTGTAAACGCTGGAGATGGTGGAGCCCCAGGAAGCATCGGCCTGCCCGTCGATGATCGCCTGCATGCCCTGACCCCAGCCGGGCACGGTAATCTTTTGCACGTCGTCCCACGTCAAGCCGGCGAAAGCCAGCCCCGCCGTAGAGTTCAGGTTCAGGGCCGGTGCACCCTTAACCCACGTAACGCGCTTGCCTTTAAGGCCCTCGTAGCGGTCGATGCCCACGTCCCCGGCGACGATCAAACCGGCACCATTGCGGCCGATATTGTTGAAGAGGTTCAGGACCCGCGTCGGCCCCCAGCGGTCGGAAGCGAACATGAACACCCCTTCCTGACCGTAGTAAGAGGCGATGCCGCAGGCGCAGATTTCCGCCTGGCCAGCTTTCAAGGGCAGCATGCGGCTGACGTCGTTCTTGCCCGGAATAATGCGCAGGTCGGTACCGTACTTCCCCTTCAGCATATTCCCCAGCCCGACCGACTGGGCATAGCCGGAGGAAGTTGTACCGTACGCGGTCCAGGATAACTGGTCAGGCAGCTTTACCTCGTCCGCCAGCGCGCTTCCCGCCGCGAGCAGGGCCGCAGCGGCGAGCGTCATCATCCGTTTCATTGCGTTACTCCCTTGATCATTCTCAACTTGGATCGCCTTCATCCAAGCCTGTCCTATGCACGGATTTGAGCATGCACGGGAGCGTAGCGCAACAATGCATACAAATAAGCCGGTGGTGGGAAATGCCCACCACCGGCCTAGGAGTTTGGCGATGCGAAGCTGAGACTATTCGATCAGTGGCGCGCTGAACGGAGCGGCCATGCCGGCGTCTTCCAGGTGCTTGGCACGTACTTCCAACCACTCGGACTCGAAGTTGTCCCCGGAAACGTCCATGGACCTAAAGTCGGCCCAGGCCGCGGCGAGCACTTCCTGCCGATTCAGATTGGCGTCCTGATTTGCTTGCGCCGCGTCGTTCCAGACTCCGACTTCCTTGTAGTACCGGATGGAACCCGGGTGATAGGCGAAGACCCACTCGAAGTTCTGGTTCTTGAGCTGATAGCCGTCCATACCCGGACCCGAGTCCTTGAAGGTCTCGTAATTTTCCATGATCGCCTTGGTCAGATTGTAGGCGAGATCCTCATCCAGATTCTCCATGCCGACGAAGATCGGGTAGGGATAGTTGCTGCCCTCGAACGGCACTTCACCGGACGTGTTGTTCTCGCCGTTGACTGCGTTGCTGACCATCTGGGGACTCCAGTGCGGAGTAACCTCCTGCGCCCGTGCCCATGCTTCCTTGTCGTCATGCGGCAAGGTCGGGTGGAACAGTCCGCGCGGGCTGGCGGCGATTTGGTTGTAAACGCTGGAGATCGTGGAACCCCACGCAGCGTCGGCCTGGCCGTCGATGATCGCCTGCATGGACTGGCCCCAGCCGGGCACGACTACCCGCTCAACATCGTCCCAAGTCAGGCCACCGAAGGCCAAGCCCCCGGTCGTGTTGACGTTCAGCGCCGGCGCCCCTTTGGTCCAAGTGACCCGCTTACCCTTCAGGTCAGCCAGGGTTTTCACGCCGGCATCTGCGGCGACCACGATCCCCTGCCCATTCCGGCCGATATTGTTGAAGAGGTTATAGAGCTTGGTCGGCCCCCAGCGCTCGGAGGCGAACATGAACACACCTTCCTGGCCGAAGTAGGAGGCGATGCCGCAGGCGCAGATTTCGGCTTGGCCTGCCTTCAGCGGCAGCATGCGGCTGACGTCGTTCTTGCCAGGGATAATGCGGAGGTCGGCCCCGTACTTCGCCTTCAGCATGTTGCCGAGGCCGACGGACTGGGCATAACCGGACGAAGTGGTGCCGTAGGCAGTCCACGAAATCTGTTTCGGCAAATCTTGTGCCTGCGCGGTGGCGGCAGCCAGGGCGGCACTTGCCGCCAAGGCCACTCCAGTCAGTAAACGGCGCATATAGGTTCTCCCAGATAAGGTTATCTGAATTGCAATGGCTCGTGCGAGCCGGGCGCACCATAGGGATACAATGAGAAAAACTCCAGCCACTGCCGCAGGTTCCAAAAATGACCCGCCGGCGATGCTCTCGCCGCCATGGCGGTTGGCGGTGAGAGGATGTAATTGATGATCGGCTGCTTGATGGGAATCGAACTAGGGCTAGGAGGCCTTGCCGAGCAACAAATCCGCGGCCTTCTCCCCGATCATGATGCTGGGCGCGTTCGTGTTGCCGGAGGTGATGACCGGCATGATCGAAGCATCGGCCACCCGCAGTCCCTCAATGCCATGGACCCGAAGTTCGCGGTCGACCACGGCCATTGGGTCCGAGCCCATCTTGCACGTGCCGACCGGGTGATAGGTTGTTTCGGCGACCCGTTTCACCCAGTCGATGATTTCGTCGTCCGTGTGTACGTCGGGGCCCGGGCCCAACTCGCTGACTTGCAGCGGCTCCATGGCGGGGGCCGTCATCAACGCTCGCGCAATCCGGACCGCGCGGACGGTGATCTCTGCATCGACCGGCGAGGACAGGAAATTGAAGTTGATTGCCGGTCCCTCCCGGGGGCTGGCGCTCCGGATGTGGATGCTGCCCCGGCTCTCCGGCCGCATGGCGTGGGCGTAGCAGGTCATGCCGCTCTCCGCTGCAAGCTTCGGCCCTTCTGGAGTCTGCACCGTCAGCATGGGCACGATGCCGAGCAGTACGTCCGGCGCCTCCAGACCGTCGCGCGAGCGGACGAAAGCCCGCATCGGCGCCGCAACCATGCCTAGCATACTCGGCCTGCGCAGCGCATAACGGAGCGCCTGGTTGACGAGCCCCAAGCCGCGGCCCGTATCGTTGAAGGTGTAGCCTTTCGCCCCGAACCCCCAGCGGGTGCGGGGGGCATAGTGGTCGCGCAGGTTCTCGCCGACACCGGGCAGGGCGTGCCGCACCTCGATACCAAGCGCCTGCAGCAACTCCGGCTGTCCGATGCCCGAGAGTTCCAGCAATTGCGGCGAATTGATGGAGCCGCCACTGACGATCACCTCCCGCCCGGCCCGCGCTTCCCGCTGCTGGTCACCTACCGAGTACCGCACGCCGACGCACCGCTTGCCTTCCAGCACCAGGCCCTCGCCGAGCGCGTTCGTTTCGATGCGCAGGTTCGGCCGATTGCGCACCGGTTCCAGGTAGCAGGCGGCCGTGCTCATGCGCCGGCCGCCGGGGGAGATGCTCGCCTGACTCATGGCGATGCCATCCTGGACAGCGCCGTTGTAATCCGGGTTGTGCGGAATGCCGATCTGCCCCGCCGCTTCAACCAGTGCCCGGTAGAGCGGATTGTGCCGGTAGGGCGGATTGGTTACCCGAAGCGGGCCGCCGCGGCCGCGGAACTCGTCCTCGCCCTCGCGGGCCTCATAACTCTCCATGCGTTTGAAGTACGGGAGGACTTCCCGATAACTCCACCCCTTGTTGCCCATCTGGGCCCAGGTGTCGAAATCCTGTGCCTGACCACGCACGAAGGCCAGACCGTTGATAGATGACGAGCCACCCAGCAGCTTGCCCCGCGGCACTGGCAGCCGGCGGCCGTTGGTGGCAGGCTCCGGCTCGCCCGAGTAGAGCCAGTTGACGGCTGGATTGTTTACCATCTTGGCATAGCCGACGGGAATCCGGGTCCAGCGGTAGTCAGCCCGCCCCGCCTCCAGCAGCAGGACCTCGTTCTTAGGGTCCTCAGAAAGACGGCTGGCGAGGGCCGCGCCGGCGGAGCCGGCACCGACAACAACGAAATCGTAGGTATCCATGGCGCTTCGATCTTGATCTCGGGCGTTTGCGTCAACGGTAAGGCAGGGTGGATGCAGTTGGAAGCTTCGGCGGTTATCTTAACGGCTATTCCTGCCGTCGATAGGTCCCGCAGGAGCAGGAGGCCCGAATGCGATCCCTACCACCCAGCCTCTCCCCTTACCGCTGCACCCCGGTTTTCACAGCCGATACCGTGCCGAAGGGGTTGCGGCGAAACCATAAGACAGCCGCGGGCGTCTGGGCGCTGATCCATGTAACAGAGGGCGCTTTGCTTTACCGGATCGCCGCAACGGGCGAGGAACACCGGCTGGTGCCATCCGGCCCTCCGGGGGTCATCGAGGCGGAAGCTCTGCATTCCGTGGAACCGCTCGGGCCGGTTCGGTTCTATGTCGAATTCTGGCGCTGACCGAAAATGCGCCTGCAAAAGTGTTGCCGGACGGTGGCATGTTCCCCACACTTGAATGCAAGAATAAGATTCCGAGGAGTGAAACGATGGAAGTAGGCATTTCTTTGAACGTGTTGCAGCAGCAGGGCCGGTCGGACGCGGCGGTGATGCGCGACCACATGGCGATGGGCGATCTCGCGGAACCGCTTGGGCTCGATTCCATATTCGCGCTGGAGCATCATTTCACCGGCTATTCGATGTCGCCGCAGCCCACCCAGTTGCTCGCTTACTTCGCCGGCCGGACCAAGCGGGTAAAGCTTGGGACTGCGGTGATCGTCCTGCCTTGGCACGATCCGGTGCGCGTCGCCGAGATGATCGCGCATTTGGACATCCTTTGCGGCGGCCGCTGCCTTTTCGGCTTCGGCCGCGGCGCGGCGCGTGCCGAGTATGCCGGCTTCCGCGTGCCGATGGATGAGGCCCGCCCGCGCTTCGCGGAAGCGGCGGAAGTCGTGATGAAAGCGCTCGCGAACGAGGAGTTCGAGCACGACGGCGAGTTCTTTAAGATCCCGCGTATGGCGATTCGCCCGCGCCCCATCTCGAACCCGCAGCGCCGCTTCTACGCCTCGTCCGTCAGCCCGGAGTCGGCGGAACTGATCGCCAATATGGGGTTCGGTATGCTGGTGATCATGCAGAATGAGTGGGCGAAGTGCGCGGAGGACGTGCTCAAGTTCCGGGAGATGACAATCAAGGCCGGCCACACGCCGCGCCCGCCGATTATCTCCACCAACATTGCCTGCGCCGAGAGCCGGGACGAGGCAATCGAGCTAGGCCAGCAGTACCTGGGCAACAAGTGGGACTCGATCGAAAACCACTACAAGTTCTCGGACGGCGGGCTGGCCAACGTCAAGGGTTACGAGTCCTATGGCAAGATGGCCAAGACCTACACGAAGATGAAAGACCCCTCCTTCCGCAAGAAGGCAAACGAGTTCTACGTCTCGATTCAGGTCGTCGGCACGCCCAAGGACTGCCTGGAGCAGATCGCGGAGTTGCGCCGTTTGACCGGCACGGAGCACCTGGTGGGCGAATACTCCTTCGGTGGCATGCCGCACGAGCGAGCGGAACAAAACCTGCGCCTGTTCGCGGAGAAGTGCGTGCCGGTTCTGAAAACCGACGAGGCTTTCTGCAAACCGATCGTTCCCGCCGGCGCAACCGACGAATTCGTCGAGAAGCACGAGGACGTCTTCGCTCCGGCGTAGGCAAAGAAGGTCTGAACCGAGAGGACCCGTTAAGGGTCCGCGTCCCCGGCGGCCTTGCCGGGGACGTGGGTACCGCCACGAGCCTGACATCCGGTTCAGTCTGCTCTCGGCGGAATGTCACCCGAGGCGGCGCTCGATGGCGTCCCAGATCAGCGTTTCGATGTTGACGGTATCGAAACGGTTCATCTCCTGAATGCCGGTCGGCGAGGTGACGTTGATCTCCGTCATGTAGTCGCCGATGACGTCGATCCCGACAAAAACGAGCCCCTGGTCGCGCAAGGTCGGCCCAATAGCCTCGCAGATTTCGCGGTCCCGGGCACTGAGTTCGGTTTTTACCGCTCTGCCGCCGACGTGCATGTTCGCCCGCGCCTCGCCCATGGCCGGGATCCGGTTGATCCCCCCGACGGGTTCGCCATCCACCAAAATGATGCGCTTGTCGCCCTCCCGTACTTTCGGCTCGTAGCGCTGCACAATTACCGGCTCGCGGAACATCTGGGTGAAGAGTTCCATGAGAGAGGTGAGATTTTCGTCATCCGGCTTGATATGGAATACGCCGGCGCCGCCATTGCCGAACAGCGGTTTGACGATGATGTCCTCGTATTCCAGGCGGAATGCCTTGATCTCCTCACGGTCAGAAGAGATCAGTGTCGGCGGCATCATGTCCTCGAAGTGTGTGACAAATAGCTTTTCGGGCGCATTCCGCACGGCGACGGGGTCGTTGACCACCAGTGTCTTCGGATGGATGTGTTCCAGGATATGGGTCGCGGTGATGTAGGCCATGTCGAACGGCGGATCCTGGCGCATCAGGACCACGTCCATGGTCGACAGGTCGATCATCTCCTCCGTACCCAGCGTAAAGTGATCATTCGGGTCGTACCGAACGGTGAGCGGGTTGCCGCGAGCCCTGACCTTGCCGTTCTTCAGGGATAGCCCGTTCGGCAGGTAATGAAAAAGCGTGTAGCCGCGTCGCTGGGCCTCCAGCGCCAGCATCAGGCTGCTGTCGCCCTTCACGTCGATTCGGTCGATCGGGTCCATTTGGATTGCGACGGTCTTGGCCATCGGTTGGGCGTCCTTGCAGGGAAGAAGATCAAGACTGGAAATTACCCGTCGGCAGGCGCATGCGTCCAGCACCCGGACAAGCGCGGCGCCATGCGGGTTAGCGCCTCATTGACCGGCAGCGCGCTTTTCTGTCATGTGCTTGACAGATATCAGCGGGGAGATGGTGCAGTGGGGTCTTCTGTTTTTGCGGTTGTATGTGCGCTCGTCTGCTTCGGCCTGATCGGGCCAGCCGCCGCGCAGCAGCAAAACGACAGCGCGCCGCTGCCGGCGGTCTCCTATATCGAGGCGGCGGCAAAGGACGTTACGCCATCAGAGACGTTTGTTGGCAGGGTCGAGGCCGTCCAGCGCGTCGACCTGCGCGCCCGTGTCACCGGCTTTCTCGAGAAGCAGATATTCGATGACGGAGAGATGGTCGAAGCCGGCGATGTGCTGTTCATTATCGAGCAGGCGCCGTTTGCGGCCCGCGTGCAGGAAGCGGAAGCCAACCTCGAAGCCGCTCGAGCGCAACTTGAAAATGCCAAGGTCCAGCTTCAGCGTGCGGAGCAGTTGGTCGAGCGGGGAAATATCCCAGTTGCGACGGTTGACGAACGACGGGCCGAGTTTCTCGTCGCCCAGGCTTCGGTTGCTCAGAGCGAGGCCGCGCTAGAGAACGCCAAGATCACCTATTCATACACCGAGATCCGGTCGCCTATCGACGGACAGATGGGCCGCAGTTCGGTGAAAGCCGGCAATCTTGTTTCGCCCGAAAGTGGTGTGCTGGCAACGGTGGTCCAGTTGGATCCGGTTTACGTGACGTTCAATGTTCCTGCCAAGGCTCGCCTGGAGTTCCGGCGCGCCGTTAACGAAAGTGCCGAAACAGAGAGGGACGGGCTCGGCCGGCTCTTGCTAGAACTGCAATTGTCCGACGGCAGCACCTACGAGCACAAAGGCCGGGTCGACTTTGCCGATGTCCAAGTCGATGCGACGACCGATACGTTCGCGCTGCGCGGGATATTCCCCAATCCTGACCGGCTGCTGATCGATCGCCAGTTCGTCGTGGTGGTGGTGCAGATGAGAGAGCCGCAGAGTGCGCTGGTCGTGCCACGCTCGACGGTCGGCGTGGATCAGCGGGGCGCGTTCGTCCTGGCGATAGGCGAGGACAACAGAGTCGAGCAGCGCAGCGTCGTCATGGGGCAGCAATTCGGCGCCGATGTGGTGATCGAAAAAGGGCTGCAGCCTGGTGACCGGGTCATCACCGAGGGCATGATGAAGGTTCGGCCGGGCATGGAAGTGAACCCGGTTCCCGCTTCCGATCCGAAGGCCTGACCCGCGATGATTTCCGCTGTTTTCGTCCGCCGGCCGCGGCTTGCCATCGTCATTTCGCTGGTCATCACGATCGCCGGGTTGATCGCCCAGCGCGCGCTGCCGGTAGAGCAGTTTCCCGATATCGTGCCGCCGCAAGTCAGGGTGTCCGCTGTCTACCCGGGCTCGAACGCGGAAGTGGTGGAGCAGACGGTGGCGCAGCCGATCGAAGCGCAGATCAACGGTGTCGACAACATGATTTACATGAAGTCGACCAGCGGAAATGACGGCACCTATTCGCTGAACGTCAGTTTTGAAGTCGGGACCAATCCGGATCTGAACACCGTCAATACCCAGAATCGCTCCGCCCTGGCGGTTCCCTTGCTGCCGGAGGAGGTGCAACGGCAGGGGCTGAAAGTGAAGAAACAGTCGACGTCACTGCTGCAAGTGTTCACGCTGTATTCGCCGGACGGCACCTATGACACCTTGTTCCTGAACAATTACGCCACCATCAACGTGATGGATACGCTGGCCCGTATTCCCGGCGTCGGTGAGGTCGCGTTGTTCGGGCGGCAGGATTACTCGATGCGGATCTGGTACGATACCGATCGTTTGAGCGCGCTTAACCTGAGCCCGAGCGACATCGTCAACGCCATCCGCTCACAGAACGTCCAGGCTGCGGTCGGGCGCATCGGGGCGCAGCCGATCAGCGACGATGTCGATCTGCAGTTCAACCTGACCACCCAGGGCCGGCTCTCCGAAGTCAGCGAATTCGAGAACATCATCGTACGCGCCAATCCGGAAGGTTCCTTCATACGGGTCGGCGATGTGGCCCGGGTGGAACTCGGCGCCCGAAACGCCGACACTTTCACCCGCCTCAATGGCCGTGAATCGGCGGGTATTGCGATCTATGGCTCGCCCGGATCCAATGCGGTTGCGACCGGCGAGCGGGCGATCCAGGTCATGGACGACCTGAAGGAGCGGTTTCCGGAGGATCTCGATTACTCGATCACTTACGACACTACCGAGTTCGTGAAGGCAAGCATCGACAATGTCTACGCTTCGTTGATCGCTGCTTTCGTGCTGGTCGTGCTGGTGACGTTCCTTTTTATGGGCTCCCTGCGCGCGACCTTGGTGCCCGCCTTGGCAATCCCGGTGTCGCTGATCGGCACCTTCGCGGCAATGGCGCTCATGGGGGTCACGCTTAACACCGTTTCCCTGCTGGCCTTGGTGCTGGCAATCGGCGTGGTGGTCGATGACGCAATTGTAGTCGTCGAAGGCGTTCAGCGGAACATGGACGAGGAGGGCATGGATCCGAAGGAGGCCACGCTCGCCGCGATGCGCCAACTCACGGCGCCGGTGATCGCGACGACCTTGGTGCTGCTGTCCGTGTTCATTCCGGTCGGGTTCATTCCCGGCATTGTTGGCTCGCTGTTCCAGCAGTTTGCCGTGGTGATCTCCTTCGCGGTCGCCATTTCCTCGATCAATGCGCTCACGCTCAGTCCGGCGGTGTGCTCCATCATTCTGAAGCGAGGCGAAAAGCCGAATGCGCCGATCCGGTTCATGCTGGCACGCATCGACAACCTCACGGGCGGCTATGCATGGGCGGTGGAGCGGATCATCCGGTTCTCGATTGTCGGCGTTGTCGCGGTGGCAGGTCTGATAATCGGGACTGTCTTACTGTACAATGCAACGCCCAGCGGGTTCCTGCCTGACGAAGACCAGGGCTTGTTTATGGGCGAAATCCAGTTGCCGGAAGGCGCTTCGGTCTCGCGCACCTCGGAGGTCGTCACCCAGGTCGAGGAGATCGTCTCCCAAGATCCTGCCGTGGCTGAAGTATTTACCGTGATCGGCTACAGTCTGCTCAACGGGCTTTCGCAGTCGAATAACGGCATCGTCATCGGCCAGCTTAAGCCATTCGACGAGCGGAATGAGCCGGAGCTTTCGGTATTCGCGTCGTTGGACCGATTGCAGAAGCAGTTGCTGGCCATCCCCGGCGCCACGATCTCGCTATTCAATCTGCCGCCGATTTCGGGGCTGGGCAACGCCGGTGGCTTTGAATACCAGCTTCAGAACCTGGACGGCCGTCCGACCGAGGAGATGGCGCAGGCGTTACGGGGCTTGCTGGTGAACGCGAACCAGGCGGAGGAAATCCAGTACGCTTTCACGCTCTGGTCGAACAATACGCCCATGGTGTTTCTGGATATTGACCGGGAGAAAGCCCGCACGCTCGGTGTCGAGATCAACGATATCTTTCTGGCGCTGCAGGCGACACTCGGCAGTCTCTATGTCAACGATTTCAATAAGTTTGGTCGTACCTGGCAGGTCAACATCCAGGGCGAGGCCATCGACCGCGACAGTATCGGGGACATTGGCCGTATCCACGTGCGCAACGCGGACGGCCAGATGGTGCCCCTGCGCGGCCTTGTCGATACGGAGCTTGTCGTCGGCCCTCAGGCCATTGTCCGGTACAACAATCAGAGGAGCATTACCGTCAATGGTGCCCCGGCGGAAGGTTTCAGTTCCGGCCAAGCGTTGATGGCGATGGAGCGTGTCTCCGAGGAGAACTTGCCGGAAGGTTTTGGTTACGCGTGGACCGGCACGGCCTACCAGGAAAAACTCGCCAGCGGGCAGACGGCGATGGCGATCGTGCTGGCGGTCATCTTCGGCTACCTGTTCCTGGTCGGTCTTTATGAAAGTTGGAGCATG
>CAYYSC010000027.1:0-14803 GCA_964474065.1 uncultured Rhodospirillales bacterium
AGCCGTGCCACTCCCAAGTCCGGCTTGCGCCGATGGGGTCCATGATCCGCTGTTTCAGAACCGCCGGCAGGCCGCGGCCAAGCACCCGAAGCGCTGCCAGCGCCAGCCGGTTGACCCGCACGTCGTTGTATTCCCAAACGGTGCCCGGAGCCTGCAGTGGCCGGGGCTGCCCCTTCTCCCGATTTTGGCCTTCTGTTGACAGCTCGCGGTTGCGGTCAACAAGATCGGGCTTGCTCCACAGCTCGCCCTCCCACTCGCTGGTCAATTGCAGAAGCATCCGCCAGGTAATCGGGGCATTCTGATCGCTGTCGAAGCCGCCGTCGTCCACCCGTTCCCGGACCGGCGCGTCCAGGTCTGGGAGCAGTCCATCGTCATGAGCGAGCCCGATGCAGAGGGAGATGAAGGATTTGGCCACGCTGAACGTCATGTCCGGCCGCCATGGCGTGCCCCATTCCGCCACGATCTTGCCGCCGGCCACGACAAGGCCGGAAGGGCCGCCCCGCCCGCGCGTTGGCCCGATAATTTCATTCCAGGGCGGCGGCTCGAAGTGGCCGCTCTCCAGATGCCGCGTCAGGTTCCGGACCCAGGGAGAATCGTGCGCCTCCGCGTGAGAAACCGCGGCGGCAACCGCTTCGGAGGAGAGACCGGCATCCGCGGGCGAAATCCGGGCCCACGTCTCGTCACCGGATGGCGGGAAATAGGGCGGCATCAAGACAAATCCTCCGTAAGGTAACAGGCCGGTTATAGCCTTGTGGCTGCGGCTTGCGTAGACCAGAGCGCACCGTGATCCGATAGAAGTTCTGACGAGGTTTCCATGGTATCGATTCTGTTCAAGGCTGGCGCCGGCGATCCTGCAGGGTGGGAGCGGGAACTGCGTCAACGCATCCCGGCGTTGGACTGGCGGGTCTGGCCGGATGTCGGCGATCCCGGCAGCGTGGATTTCGTGCTCGCCTTCAAGGTCGAACCCGGCTTCTTCGCACAGTTTCCGAATCTGAAAGGCATCCTCGCCACGGGCGCGGGGGTAGACGGAATTTTTGCCGATCCGGAGGTGCCGGCCGATCTACCCATCGCACGGATCGTCGACCCCTACATGACCCAGCAGATGGTCCAATGGTCAGCCTATGGCGTGCTGCATTTCTACCGGCGCTTCGACGAATACCGCGTTCTGCAGGAAAAAGGGCAGTGGGAAGAGTTGGGAGCGCCTTCGCGCCATCCGGCCAAGGTCGGGGTACTCGGATTCGGCGAAATAGGCGGCGCGATCGGCCGCGGCCTGCTGGCGCTCGGCTTTTCCGTCCACGGCTGGACCCGGACGCCGCGCGACCTGGGACCAATCCCGAATTATGCGGGTACGGAGCAGTTGGACGCTTTCCTGGCGGAAAGCCACTTTCTCGTCTGCATTCTGCCGCTGACACCCGACACCCACGGCATTCTGAACCGGGAACGGTTGTCGAAGCTGCCGGAAAATGCGGTCGTGCTGAATCTTGCGCGCGGCGGTCATGTCGTAACGAAGGATCTCATCGAACTGCTGAACGAAGGGCATTTGCTGGGCGCGGTGCTGGACGTAACCGATCCGGAGCCCCTCCCCCCGGACCATGCGCTCTGGCGGCAGCCCAACGTAATCATCACGCCGCACGAATCAGGACTGACGACGCCCGGCACGGCCGCGGATCAGGTGGCGGAGAATGTGCAACGGATGTTGGCGGGCAGGCCGGTGAAAAATCCCGTCGACCCGGCACGCGGCTACTGATCCCGGTTCAGGAAGAGGCCCCCCAACGCGCTGCCGCCGCGTCGTCGCTCTCCCGAGCGTCGACCCAAATCTTAGCGCCGTCAGCCTTCTCCTCACATTTCCAGAACGGGGCCTTGGTCTTCAACCAGTCCATCAGGAAGGCGCAGCTTTCGAAGGCCGCCTGGCGGTGGCTGGAGGCCGTGACCACCAATACGATCGGCTCGCCTACGGTCATGCGGCCATAGCGGTGGATAATCAGGGCGTCGACCAAGTCCCAGCGTTCCCGCGCCTCCGCCTCGATCTTTTCCAGCATGCGCTCGGTCATGCCAGGATAGTGCTCCAAGGTCATGGCAATGACGCCGCTTTCGCTCGAAAAATCGCGCACATACCCGGTAAAGCTGGTAACCGCGCCAATGTGGCGCCTGTCCGCAACAAGCGCCTCAATCTCGGCGCCGGTATCGAACCGTTGCGTCTGCACCTTCACCGCCATCGCTCAGCCTCCCGTCACCGGCGGAAAGAACGCGACCTCAGCGCCGCTGCGGACCGGCGCGTCGAGATCGACAAACTCCTGGTCGATCGCCGCGCGGACGCAGGAGACGTCGCTGAAGGCTTCGGCATGTCCGGGGCTGCGGCTGGAAAGCCAACCGATCAGATCCGCCACCGTAACGACATCCGGCGGCGGATCGATCTCCTCCCGGCCCACGCCAATCTTGGCGCGAAGCCAAGCAAAATAGAGCACAGTCGTCACCGACTCTCCTCCTCAGCCAGCGCCGCGAGGCCGCGGCGCGAGTAATCCCAGGCACTGATCAGGCTCAGCACCAACGCTGGCGCCAGCGCCAGTTCGGCCACCCAACCGAGCCCTGCTCCGGCCCATCCGTTGGCAAACAGCACAATCAGCCCGGCGAACTGAAAAGCCGTTTTCAATTTGGCCGCCAGCGAAGCGGCGAGCAAGGCCGAGCGTTCCCCCAATCCTTCCCGCAGACCGCCGATCCAGAACTCCCGCAGCAACAGCAACAGCGCGATACCGGCACCAACGGGGCCGAACATGCCGTGCACAAAAGCCAGGACCAGCAGGCTCGCCAGAATCATCTTGTCCGCAATCGGGTCCAGCACCTGACCGATGCGCGACGTCACCCCCCAGGCACGGGCGAGCTTGCCATCCAGGAAATCGGTCACGCCGGCGACCGCCAGGACGAGCAAGGCTACGCCAGCGGCCGTAGTGGGTCCACTCGTCAACACCGCTAGCGGCAGCAATGACGTTACGGTCCGCAAAATCGTGAGGAGATTTGGAATCCGGGCTTTCATCGAAACACTACCGCTCTCCGAATGAGCCTCGAAGCGACTTCGACACGCCCGACGTTCCTCATGCAGCGCATCCTAATGCAGCGCATCGTATATCTTCTGCGCGACGGCTTGGTCGATGCCACCGACCTTGGTCAATTCGTCGACGCTCGCGCGGGTCACGGCACGGACGGAGCCAAAATGCGTCAACAACTGCTTTTTGCGCTTCGGCCCAACACCGGGAATGGCGTCGAGCTGGGACGCGCGGGTCGTTGTCTGCCTTGCCCGGCGATGGGCACCGATAGCGTACCGATGCGCTTCGTCCCGAAGGCGCTGCAAGTGGAGCAATGCCGGGTCTGCCGGCGGCAGGCGGAAGGTGCCGCGCTCCTGGCTGACGAACTGCTCCAGTCCTGCATCCCGGTCAGGCCCTTTGGCGATAGCCACCAAAGCGATATCGGTCAGACCGAGGGTCTCCAACACCTCGCGCGCGGCAGAGAACTGGCCCTTGCCGCCGTCGATCAGGAGCAGGTCCGGCCGTGCATGGCTTTCAGTGTCCGGGTCGTCGGACGCAAGTTTCCGCAAGCGGCGGAACAGCACTTCCTTTAGCATGGCGTAATCGTCGTCGCCCGCCGTACCGCTGTCATGCTTGCCGATCTTGAATCGGCGGAACGCGCGCCGGAGCCACCCCTCGGGCGTATAGACCACCATTGCCCCCATGGGATGCGTGCCCATCAGATGGCTGTTGTCGTAAATCTCCACCCTCTCTAATGGCCCTCCCAGATCGAGCGACTTCGCAATGGCCTCCAGCGCCTGGGCGTGGCCCGCTTGTTGATTCAGGCGCTGCTGCAGTGCGTGGAGGGCATTTTCCTTCGCTTGCTCAACCACCCGGCGCCGCGGACCGCGCTGCGGTGTCAGGAGCGTGATGCGCCGGCCCTCCCGGGCACTTAGCGCCTCTTCCAGCAGGTCACTATCGGTCGGCGTCTCGGAAAGCACGATGGTCTTCGGGACCGGATGGGCGTGATAGAACTGAGCGAGAAAGCTGTCCATGATCTCGGCGTCGCTCGTGGACGCTTCGCAGGTCTGGAAATACGGCTTGCCTCCCTGGTTCTGACCGGCGCGGAAGAACCAGACGAGGATGCACAAGCGATCGCCATTCCGGGCCAGGGCGAATAGATCGGAGTCGCCCATCTCCGGCACATTCACGCCCTGACGCGCCTGCACATGCCCGAGCGCGCGGAGACGGTCGCGGTAGATGGCCGCCTGCTCGAACTCCATGTTTTCAGCCGCTTCCTCCATGCGCTTAGTCCACGCCTGCCGGACGGCGTCGCTGCTGCCGGCCAGGAACTGACGCGCCGCCTGCACACTTTCGTCATACTCTCGGCGGCTGACCAAACCGACGCAAGGCGCAACGCAGCGTTTGATCTGGTGCAGCAGACAGGGGCGTGTGCGCGTGCGAAAAATATGGTCGGAGCAGGATCGAAGCTGGAACGCCTTTTGCAGGGAAACAATAGTGCTCTCCACCGCTCCGGCAGAGGCGAAAGGACCATAGTAGACGTTCTCCGGCTTCTTCTCGCCACGATGCTTCGTGAGCATCGGCCAGTCATGACTGTGGGAGAGCTCGATGTACGGGAAACTCTTGTCATCGCGGAACAGGATGTTGAACTTCGGCCGTTCCGACTTGATCAGGTTGTTTTCCAACAGCAGGGCTTCGGCCTCGCTGTGGGTCACCGTTGTCGTGATCGTCGCCGTTTCCGCGATCATCCGCAGGATGCGATTCGGCAGATTGGTTGGACTGGCGTAATTGCGCACCCGCTTCGCGAGGGACGCCGCCTTGCCGACATAAAGCACCTCGCCCGAGTCGTCCCGCATGACGTAACAGCCGGGCCGGTTCGGCAAATCGCGCAACGCTTCCTTCACCAACGCGAAACCGCGCTGGAGAGAGGGAGCGGCGTTAGCCGCGGTTTCGAACGAGATTTCGGTCTTTGTCATTCTGCTTGAAGTGTCTGGGAGCCGCTTGCCGCCCCCAGATGGCGAAGCGCGACCCGGAAAAAAATGGAATCGTTAGAACCGACTTCATCTGTTCCGGTTCGGTCCCGTCGACCGATGACTTCCAGGCTGAAGCATTCATCGGCATAGGAGAGGCCCATTTCGCTTCGAAGCGTGTCGCCTTGATCCAGATCATGCCGGTGCCGGCCCATCACCGCCCAATGTTCATTCAACTGCAGGCGCAGCGACCCCTCAATTTGGTGTGTCTCGGACAAAGTTTCACCATCAAAAGATCTCTGCGGGAGATAGGAATGCAAGAGCCTCGCTTGAACCGGCCCGCGCGTCAAACGCAAGCCGCTTTCTGCCGAGCCGACCGTGGCGTCTCCCGTGTCTAAGCGCAACCGCTGATAGCCGGTCAGCCAGTTGCCCGCCTCTAGGTTAAGGCCCAAGACAACGTCCGATAACGGATCGCTCAGACCCGTGCCCTGACCGAAGTCTCGGCTGGAGTTGCTGTGAAAAGTCTGTCCGATCAGCCCGGTGATATGAGTGTCGCCGAGCTTGAGTCCAGCCTCCAAACCGTAGTCGATGCGCTGCCCGTCATCAAACAAGTCCCTTCCGTCTGCAAGGGTAGGCCGAAAAAGTGCGGTAGAATCGAATTCCAGGCTTTGGCTGTCTTCATTGGGCAGGCTGTCCGTGTTCAGACCCGTAACCGTCGCCGTGGCCATGGCCCGCGGCGTGAGCGTAATGGTGAAGCCTTCGAAGTTCCGGTAAAGTGGAAAGGCCCATTCCGCCGTTGCCCTCGGAAACAGCTTGCCGTCAATGCCGTTGGTGTCATTCGGGCTTTCCGTGCTTTGGAACAGGTCGCCACGCAAGTCCGCATTTGCCGTAAACAGGTGGCCACCAAGATTCCACTGCCGGTTCACTCCAACTCTCGCAACGCCATGCTGGCTTTCTCCCCCTTCTGACTGAAACAAGACCTGCCCGGCGAACTCCGCCTCCAGATTGAGGCCGCCAACTCCCAGCGGGGCTGCATACCGGGCCGTCACGAAAGGAAGGGCCGTCGGCGTATCGTTGTCGCTAAAATTGGTCCGCTGCTCCTGAGTGGTAAAGGCGGTCGCGTTGATGTGCCAGCGCCGGTAAAAACCCTCCGTCGTAGCGAACGAACGGAGGATACCCGCGTCGTCAATATCGAAAGTACGTAAATAGGTATCATCGGCCGAGCGGTAATATTGGAAATTCGTACGCCAATGCTTGTTCAGATCCGCAGCGCCAGTCCAGCGGAGGTGACCGCGGGCGTCGCTCCCGGTCGTCTCGCCGTCTTCGGTTCGCTCGACAAGCCCGGCGCTGGCCTCGATCCGCGTCTCACCGAACGGGAACAAATGGCGATAGAGACCAGAAACGATCGGGCGTTTATCGGAGAAGATGTGGGGCGTGATGGTCAGATCCCGATGGGGCGCGATATTCCAGAAGAACGGGACTTCCGCGAAAAAACCCAAAAAGTCATCGCGGCCGACGGTCGGCGTCAAAAATCCCGTTTTCTTTCGCACACGCGGATCGGGCTGAGAAAAATACGGCAACCACGCCACTGGTACGCCGAAAACGTCTAGGACTGCGTTTTCCAGTTCGATTTCCTGTCGCGTCTCCGAATGGGTAATCCGCTCCGCCCGCAACTGCCACAGCGGGGCGCGATCCGGGTTGGAAGGGCAGAGGTTGCAGGGACTGAAAACCGCGCGCTGGACCACGACCCTGTCCTTGCTGAGGCGGGAGGTGCCGGCGGCCGCGACGCGGCTGCCGTCGGGCAGTAAGATGCGTGGCGCGATCGCATAGCCCTGGTCGAGGTCCTCGGTCAGCTCAACCCGCTCGGCGAACAGAACCTCACCCGTCGGCTCTACCAGGGTGACGTTGCCGCTGGCCGCAACAATCTTGTTGCTGAGACGGTACTCGACCCGGTCAGCCGTCAGAATACGCCCTTCACGGCTAATACGGACGTTGCCTTCGGCAATGACGGTATCGGTGGTTTCATCGTACCGGGTCTCACCCGCTTCCAGGAGAAAGGGCAATTCCGTGTTTTCCTCGTCCCCCAGCCGGAAGGGCGCGAGCAAGGGCAACTCAGTCTCAGCCGCCAGTGACGACCGGTACTCCGCCACCACTCCGACGCCGCTCAAAAGACCAAGCGCCACTATCCAAAGCCGCCACAAGCGCCTCACTCTCAATCGGACTCCACGGTGATCCTGCACTGATGCGCGCGCCGCCAGAGTGGCGGCAACCGCCTGTTTGGCTTATCGTCCGGCGCGCCTCAAGTCACGTTCCTTGAATCGGGAGTTCGATCAACCGTGCCCTTGCCCAGCCCCTCCGGCGCCGGACCCATGGACGGTGTCCGCGTGCTTGACATCGCTACCTTCATTGCCGCGCCCCATGCCGCCACGATTCTGGGCGAATTCGGAGCGGAGGTGATCAAGATTGAGCATCCGACTGGCGGTGACCCGTGGCGCCGGTATGGCACGCCGAGCCAGCGACCGGACTCCTCGCTAGCCTGGCTGACAGAAGCGAGGAACAAAGAATCGGTGACGCTCGATCTGCGCTCGCGGCAGGGCAAGGAACTGTTCCTACGTCTTGTCGGCCTGTCGGACGTGATCTGCGAGAATTTCCGACCGGGCACGCTGGAAAAATGGGGCCTGGGCTATGACGTCCTGAGCGAGGTGAACCCGCGGCTAATCCTGCTTCGCGTCTCCGGCTACGGCCAGACAGGCCCTTACCGCGACCGGCCAGGCTTCGCGCGCATCGCTCATGGCGTTGGCGGTCTGACGCATCTTGCCGGGATGCCGGGCGGCCCGCCCGTGACCCCCGGCTCCACCTCGCTCGGCGACTATATGACCGGCATGTACGGCGCCATCGGCATCCTGATGGCCTTGCGGGAAGTGGAAGCCAGCGGACGCGGCCAGGAAATCGATGTGGCTCTTTATGAGAGTGTGTTCCGTGCGCTGGATGAGCTGGTGCCCGCCTACGCTGCGGCCGGTAAGATTCGCGACCGGGAGGGTATCGGGACGCTCAATGCTTGTCCGCATGGGCATTTCATGTGCGGCGACGGCAAATGGGTTGCCATCGCCTGCACCAGCGACAAAATGTTCGAGCGCTTGGCCAAGGCGATGGAACGGCCGGACTTCATCAAGAATTACGGCAAGGCAGCCGACCGCTTGGCCGCGCGTGAAGTGGTGGACGCTGCAGTGGCGGAATGGACGGGATCCCTGAGCCGGGAACAGGTGCTGGCGCTTTGCGTCAAGGCCGAAGTGCCGGCGGGCGCCATCAACTCGGTCGAGGATATTTTCGCCGATCCGCAGTTCGAAGCCCGGGAAAACCTGCTTAAGATCGTCGAGCCGATCCTGGGCGAGGTGACGGTGCCGGGCGTGATTCCGAAGCTTAGCCGGACACCCGGCCGCCTGAAGAGCCTCGGCCCGGCTTTCGGAAGTGCGACCGAGCAGATCCTCGGCGGCCTGTGCGGCGTGACGCCTGGCGAACTGGAAGACCTTCGGGAAAAGGGCGTAGTCTAGCCCTTCCCCTTATCCGGTAATTCGCACCGGCAATTTGCGGATGCCGCGGATGAAGTTGTTGGCGAGCCGGGTCGGTTCGTCCAGCACTTTGATCCGAAGATCGCGCTTGAGGATTTCCTCCCACAGAATTGCAAGCTGCAAATCGGCGAGGCGGTCGCCGACGCAGCGATGAATGCCCGCTCCGTAGCTGAGATGCTGACGCGCCTTGGCACGGTCGACGATGAACTCGTCGGCACGCTCGATCACTTCCTCATCCCGGTTGCCCGAAATGTACCACATCACCACCTTGTCACCTTGGCGGATCTGCCTGCCGCCCAATTCGGCATCACGCGTCGCAGTGCGCCGCATGTGGATGACAGGCGTCTGGTAGCGGATAGTCTCCGCAACGAGCTTCGGCAGGAGCGAGTGATCAGCGCGCAGCTTTGCCCACTCGCGCGGGTACTTGTTCAGGTAATAGAGCCCCCCGCTCATGGAATTGCGGGTTGTATCGTTGCCGCCCACGATGAGCAGGCTCAGATTGCCCATGAACTCCCGGGTTGACATGTTCTTGGTCTCCGGCCCATGAGCGAGCATCGAGATCAAGTCGAACTTTGGCTCCTGATTGACCCGCTCGTCCCAAAGACCTTTGAAGTATTCCGCCATCTTGGTCAGCTCGGCGTATTTTTCCGCCTCGGACGACACCAGCGCGTCAGGCGCATCGTAGTCCGTGAAAATCGCTATATCTGACCAGTGGGTAAGCTTGCGGCGGTCTTCCCAGGGAAAATCGAACAGCGTCGCCAGCATCATCGTCGTGAGTTCGATAGACACGTTATCGACCCAGTCGAATTCCTCGCCCCTGGGCAAGCCATCGAGCACGAATTCCGTGCGCTCGCGGATCGTTCCGGCCATGTTCTTGAGATTGAACGGCGCCACGATCGGCGCGACCGTCTTCCGCTCCACCGTATGCTTCGGCGGATCCATCCGGATAAAGCTCTCCCGCCGGTACTCGTGCGGCAGATCACGAATCGTGATGCCGCCCAACTCCGACGAATAGGTCTGGTGGTCCAATTCCACCGTCATGATGTCGTTGTATTTGCATACCGACCAGTAAGGCCCCTCCGAACTTTCCGGTACGTATTGCACCGGCTCTTCCCGGCGCAGCCTGGCAAAGGGTTCCTGCCATGTGTCCGTGCGGTAGAGTTCCGGATCGCTGACATCGATGGGCGCTATTCCGGAGTGGCCGAGGGATGCGTTCATTTGGCGACTCTCCTTGGGCGTTGTTGTGTGCGGCAGTTTATCGCCGCTTTCGCAGCAAGAACAGGACGGGGATCAGCGGGGCCGCCGCCACCAGCGTCAGCACGAAAAATCCGTCCTGGAAGCCCAGCATGTTCGCTTGCGCGGTAATGACGCTGTTCAAGTAAGTCATTGCCACGCCGTCCTGAACCGCGTCAGGCAGTCCCGTGCCTGCAAGCTGGCCGGATATCATCCCAAGCATTTCCACTGTGGTGGAATTGGCGGACGTCTGGGTCGCGCCCAAGTTGGTGGCATGGAATTCGATCCGCATTTCCAGAAGGACGACGTAGACGCTAACCCCGGTGGACCCGCCCAGCATGAGCGACAGATTTGTAATGCCCGCACCGCGGCGCATCTGCTCTGAGGTGAGGGCACCAATGGCGGTCGTGTTCAACGCCGGAGAGACGAACGCCGACCCGACGCGCCCCAGTAGCAGCGAAATCGCTACATACCAGAAAATGGTGTTCGAGTCCGCGCCTGCCAGCATGGAGACACTCGCGACCACGATCACCAAGCCGAAGCTCATGACCATCGGCGCCGGCACCCGGTCTGTCGCACGGCCGGCCAAAGGCAGAATGGCCGCCGCGAAGAGGCTCCCCGGCAGCAGCATCGAGCCCGCCACTGTCGGCGAGAAGCCCTGAACAATCTGTCCGAAGATGGAGAAAGAATAAACGGTGGCAAAATTGGCGAACCCGAACAGGAACGAGCACATAAGAGCTGTCGCGAACCGCGTATTGCTGAACAGACTCAGGTCGAGCAGCGAAGCATTCCGACGTTTCTGTGAGTAGATGAAGGCGATGCCGCAGATGACAGTGAAGGCCGCCACTCGCATCAACTCATCGGAACTCCATCCCCATTTCTGGCCATTGCCGAGGAACGTGAACCAGCCGAACACGGTGGCATTGATCAGCGCGAAGCCCAGAACATCGAACCGTCCGGGATCGATCCGATGCTCTTCGGCCGGCAAGAAAAACAGGCCCAGGAGGCCGGCAAACATGCATGCCGGGATCGGGATCAGAAAGATCGCCCGCCAGTCGATTGCGTCGATCGCAATTCCTCCGAGAGCGGGACCAAGCCCCAGCGCAACCGTCACCCCCATGGCGAACATACTCATGGCAAGGCCCCGCTTTTCCAGCGGAAACACCTGGAACAGCACCAGCATGACCAGCGGCTGCAACAGTCCGGCGGCAAAGCCTTGGAACACCCGGCCCAGGATCAGGATTTCCAGGGTCGGCGCCAGCAAGCACAGGATGCTGGCGCCCGCGAAAACCGACAGGATCAGGAAGAATGTCGGTCGCTGCCCGATTTTGCCGATTGTCCAGGAACTGGCCAATAGTCCAGTCGTGTTCATGGCCAGAAAGGCGGTGGAGAGGAACTGAGCCTGACTCTGCCCCACTCCGAACGCCCCCATGACATGCGGGATCGCCACATTCGTCATGGAACTGGTGAAGATCGAGGTAAAGAAGGCAGCCAACGCGGCCGCCGTTGCAAGCCAACGGGCGGCCGGCGTGAAATTGGAAACTAATGGCGCGGCAGCGGTGGTCACGATACGAGCAACTGGCCTGCTAGTTGGGCAGAGTCAGTCACTCTACTGTCATTGCTTGGTGCGGGCTACGCTTTCTCGAACACCGCCAGCAGCCGCACTTCGATGCTTCGGCGGGGCGGTGCATCTTCCGGCGTTTCGGGTATGTCGAAGGAGGTGTGCGGGCAGTAGACCGATCGTCCGTCCCGCCGGCCATCCATCTGCTTGAATACCAGGATTTCACTGGTGGTCATGTTCGGGACGTAACACCAGCGATGCCCGGGATTGTAGACCGGCGCGGCCACCAGCGAGTCGGTATTGCGGCCAGTATAATAGTAGTCGATTACGTCATCGAACGGCAATGTCTGCCAGTCGATGAAAGCCAGCGGGTTGTTAATCGCCGGGTTATCGAACGGCTGCCAGGTATTGAACCAGACATATTCCCAGGTTGGCTTCGGCTCCACGCCATAGCTCGCCAGGACGTCTTCCGACATCTCCTTCAAGCGTTTCATGTTGTAGTCGCAGTGCACAAAACGTGCGTAGCCGTCGTTGAAGTCGATGGGCGTTTCCGTACGGATCAGGTGGCTGCGGATGAAGACACCGTCAGCATGCGCCACCCGCTTCACGATTTTTTCAATCTCCGGGTAATAAATTCGCTTCACCTCCTCCTCGTCGCGGAAGTTGGTGCAGGCGGTGATGTTTTCCGTGAGCGTGAAGCCGGACCGCTCCAACGTAATTTCGCCGCTGGCCAAGCCGGGGCGTGCATTCTGGACACGGATATCTTGCATGGAGGTATTCGCCCGCCGCGTCTCTCGCGAGCCGATGCGAGGGATTTCTTCCTTGCCCTTCCATTCAGCGTTGACGTAGCGGACCTTGGCCGCAACGGGCTGCGTCGGGGCGGCAAAACCGATATCATTCACAGGGGCATGCTCCCTTCGATTGCAATTGCCACGACCTTATATGATCATTTCTTACATGAAAAGAGTGCTTTGCGCAATTTTTGTACCCATTGCAGACAACTCAGCGCCGGACCAGCCGGCGCGAGGTGCGGTCCCATGCGCTTTCTGAGGCATCTTCCGCGGACACTCCTGGCTTTTGCCTTGATTTTGGCGGTGTCCGGATCAGCCAGCGCTGTGGAGACAGCGCTTCTGACCGTGATTTCCTTCAACGTGGAATCCGATGCGGATACCAACCCGGCTTTGGTGGCGGACGATATCGCCGCGATTGGCGGAGACGTAGACCTTTACGGCCTGGCAGAAGTGAGGGATCGGGCTGACACGCAGATCTTCGCTCAGGCCGCCGAGCGCTCCGGAGCACCTTTTGGCTACATGCTGGCCAAGCATGGCAATGAGGACCGCGTCGCCATACTCTACAATCTCGACACGCTCGACCTCCAACAGACATTCGAGCTGATCCGGTTTCCAGGCTCACGCAAAGCCCTGGTGGGAGAGTTCGTCCACAAAGCGAGCGGCATCGAGTTTCTGTTCATGGTGAACCATTTCAATCGTCGTGACACCGACCGCCGGCGGCGGCAGGCCCGACTGATCCGGGACTGGGTGCTGGATCACGATCTGCCGGCCGTGCTGACCGGCGACCACAATTTCGACTTCAACCCGGAAACGCTCCGCGGCAACCGGGCCTTCGAGATTTTCACGGCGGACCAGCGGCTGCGCTGGCTGCGTCCGAAATGCCTTGCCGCCCGCACCTGTCCGCCCACCGGCACCCAGTGCGATAACCGCTACAACAGCATTATGGATTTTGTCCTCATCGCCGACAGGGCCCGAGGCTGGCGAGGCATGGCAGAGGTGCTGCTCAAGCGCCCGGACTATTGCGAGCGGGAGCGCCGGGGGTACGCGGATCACTACCCTGTTCGCGGCGTCATCGAAATTCGGTAGCGCAACGGCGGAGGGGCTTGCCGCGGGACGCGAGGCCGTTCAGTCTTTTCGGAAACGCGAAAGCTGGAGGAAACCCGCAATGTTCCGCACCCCGATCTGCCACTTGTTCGGTATCGAATACCCCATCGTTCTCGCCGGCATGGGCTCCGCCAGCACGCCCGAATTGGCTGCTGCGGTCTCCAATGCCGGTGGCCTTGGTGTACTTGGCTGCGCTGGCCTGGGTCCCCGCGGCCTGCGGGAATGGATTCACAAGACCCGATCGCTCACCGACAAGCCGTTCGGGGTAGACACCCTCCTGCCTGCCTCCGTGCGGCGCGGCGGCAGTCCGAAAGGACCGAGCAACGGCCCGCTGCCTCAGGATCTTGTGCCTGAATACCAGGACTTCGCCTCTCAATTCCTGGCGCGTGAGGGGATTGCCCCCGCCGATCCGTCCGAAGTCTGGCCGGAGCAGGACGGGCCGACGCCGCTGACCAAAGAGTTCTTCGAGGCACAGATGGAGGTGATCATCGAGGAGCGGGTGCCGGTCTATGCCAGTGGTCTCGGCAGCCCGGAGCCCTGGATGAAGCGGCTGAAGGCCAACGGAACGAAGGTGCTCTGTGTTGTCGGCACGGTGCGCCACGCGCTGCAGGTCGTGCCCGTCGGCATCGACGCGGTGGTCGCGCAAGGCCATGACGGCGGCGGCCACAACTCTCCGATTGGCACGCTGGCATTGATCCCGCAGGTGGTCGATGCGGTCGGCGGCAAGGTGCCGGTGCTGGGCGCAGGCGGCATCGTCGACGGGCGCGGGATCGCCGCCGCCATGATGCTTGGCGCGAGCGGGGTCTGGATCGGGTCTGCGTTCCTGGCCAGCGAGGAGGCCGGCATCCTGCCCGGTCAGAAACAGGCTCTCGTCGAGGCAACGGAAGAGGGCACTACCGTCTCCCGCGCCGTGACCGGCAAGCCCGCCCGCATGATCAAGTCGAAATGGACCCAGCTTTGGGCAGAAAGCGAGGACGAGCCGCTGCCTATGCCCTTTCAGGGCCAAGTCTCGCGGCCGGCGCTCGTGGCAGCCAACCTCGCCGGCCGGGCGCAGGATGTGAACCCCGGCTTCGCCGGCCAAGGGATCGGCATGATCAAGGCCGTTCGCCCCGCCGCAGACATCATGCAGGATCTGATGAAAGGTGCGGACGAGACCCTCAACAAGCGGGCGCGCGAGCTTGGTCTGGCGACGGGCGCATAAACGCGCCAGCGCCTAATGCTGGCGCGGCCCGCTGGGCCGAGTAACAATCCATAGCGAGATGATGCCGAGGACGATCCCCACCAGCACGATCACCCAGCCCGTTACCGTGCCGCGCTCGATTAGTCCGATCAGGGTCAGCGCCATCACGCCAACCGCCAAGACCTTGGCCCAACGGGGAATGGCGCCATGCTGCTCCCAGTTTTGCAGGACCGGACCGAACATCCGGCTTTCGTAAAGCCAGCGCCGCAGCCGTTCGCTCGACCGGCCGAACGCCCAGGCAGCGACCAGGAGAAACGGCGTGGTCGGCAGATCGGAAGAGCGTCGTGTAGGGAAAGAGTGTTCAGAGCCGTGTAG
>CAYYSC010000028.1:0-14459 GCA_964474065.1 uncultured Rhodospirillales bacterium
TCCGGGTAGGCGACCGTCTTGCCGTCATCGTCCTCGGCACTCCAGACGGTCTTGGCTAGGTACTCCAGGTTTACCTGGTGGCAAATGCCGGTGCCCGGCGGGACGACCCGGAAGTTCCGGAAGGCGCTCGCGCCCCAGCGCAGAAACTCATACCGTTCCCGGTTGCGCTCGAACTCCAGGTCCACGTTCTTCTTGAAGGCGTCCGGGGAGCCGTACTGGTCCACCATGACCGAGTGGTCGATGACGAGGTCCACCGGCGAGAGCGGATTAATCTTCTGCGCGTCCCCGCCCAGCGAAACGATGGCATCGCGCATGGCGGCTAGGTCGACCACTGCCGGCACGCCGGTGAAGTCCTGCATCAGCACCCGGGCCGGGCGGTAGGCGATTTCGGCGGTGGACTTCCGGGTTTCGAGCCACGCGGCGAATTGCTTGATGTCGTCCGTGGTGACGGTGCGGCCGTCCTCGTGCCGCAGGAGATTTTCGGCCAGGATCTTCAGCGAATTCGGCAGGCGTGACAGATCGCCGACCTTTGCCGAGGCGGCCTCCAGCGAGAAGTAGTCGTATGTCTTGCCGCCTGCCTGAAGCTGGCGGCGGGTGCCTAGGCTGTCTTGGCCGGTAATCGCCATGGGTGTCTCCCGCGCATCGAATGAATTTCCTAAGGCCGCGGTTTTAGCCCTGAACGCGCCGTGACGCTAGCGGACGCTGCGCACCAATTTCACGCAGTGGCCCGCACTTGCGGAAACGGTCAATTTTCCAAGCTTCGGCGGAGCCTGTCGAGGTCCTCTTGGAGCAGCTGATCGGAGGAGCGCAACTCGTCCACCTTTCGCACGGCGTGCATGACCGTCGTATGGTCGCGGCCGCCAAATTTGCGTCCAATCTCCGGGAGGGACCGGGTGGTGAGCTGTTTGGCCAGGTACATGGCAATCTGACGGGGTCGCGCCACCGCCCGCGCCCGGCGGGGGGAGGCCATGTCCGCCAGGCGGATGTTGTAGTGCTCGGCTACCCGGCGCTGGATGTCTTCGATTGTGACGCGTCGGTCATTCGCCCGCAACACGTCGCGGAGCAGGTCCTGAGTTGCCTCGACGGTCAGTTCGCGGCCCACAAGTTGGGCGTGAGCGACAAGCCGGTTGAGGGCTCCTTCCAACTCCCGCACATTCGAAGGGATGCGGTGGGCGAGGAATTCCATCACAGACTTCGGGATCTCAAGTCCCATTTGCCCGGCCTTGGCCTCCACGATGGAAAGCCGCAATTCGTAGTCGGTCGGATGCAGGTCCGCGACCAAACCCCAGCCAAGCCGCGAACGGAGCCGTTCCTCGAGGCCCTCCAGATCGGAGGGGGATTTGTCCGCGCTGATGATAATTTGCCGGTTCTTGTCCACCAGGGCATTGAAGGTGTGGAAGAACTCGTCCTGGGTGGATTCCTTGCCGCAGATGAATTGCACGTCATCGACCATCAGCACGTCGACGGACCGGAACTGCTCCTTGAACGCGACCTGGTCCCGGAAACGGACGGCCCGGATGAACCGGTACATGAACGTTTCGGCGGAAATGTAGAGGACCCGCCGTGACGGATCGCGCTTCCGGATGTGCCAGGCGACCGCATGCATGAGGTGGGTCTTGCCCATGCCCACCGGTCCGTACAGGAAGAGTGGGTTAAACGCGACCTCGCTCGCATCGGCCACCCGCCGGCAGGCTGCGTAGGCAAACTCGTTCGGCTTCCCAATGACGAAGTTCTCGAAGGTCAGGCGTGGGTCCAGCGGCGCGCCGATTTCATCAAACCACGTATCTTCCCCCGGGACCCCTTCCGCGCCATTCGCTCCCGTTGTGCTGGACATGCTGTCCTGGCGATGCGGGGTAGGGCTGGTAGCGACTTGCTGCTCGGCCAGTTCGGCATCGACCGGTGTCTGGGCCAGGTCGGAGGCGACGACCAGTTCGACCGTGTCCACTTTTTCGGCCGACCAGAGGGCGCGTAGCCGGTCTCCATAAATAGCGTTGACGCGATCCCGCATGAACCGTGTCGGAACCGAGATGGTAACGGAACTCGTATTGCTGTTCGCCAACACCATCGGCTTTAGCCAACTGCGGAAAACCCCGTCGCCAAACTCCGCCAGCATTTTGCCGCGCACGCGCTGCCATTGCGCTGCCCGTGTTTCCAATACCTCGTCGGACATCGTTACTCGCTCCCCGCCTGGAACCGACCCGCCGTGCGATCTGGAGCAGTTTCGGGAAGACCGTTGCCGCGCCAGCCGCCACGACGTTGGCCGTCAGGCCCCGCAATTCCTTCAAAACCTTCTGCCACATTGTAGCAAGGACCGTAGCCATGGGCCGCGGCGAGTTCGGCCGCGGCGCGCGACCGGACACCGGATCGGCACAGGAAGTAGATCGGCGCATCGGATCGTATGCCGGCCGCCGCCAAGTCATCGATAAAACGGGTGTTCACACGCATGTCTGGGGCGAACTGCCAAGAAATGAAGTACACGTTTTCATTGCTGTTTTTCCGTAACGGGATACCGATCGCGTTCCATTCAACATCCGTTCGGACATCAACTAGCACTGCTTCGGCGTTGGATTGCAACGCTTCCCAAACCGCTCGCGGCTCCACATCCGCGACGTGACCTGCGCTGGACATCACTATACAACCTCTCGGCGAATTCGGGATTTCTTAGAGCACTGGTAGGGCGTTTCTTAAATAGATTGCCCTATAACGATGGTGAGGGCGGAAAATTTAGAATTTTCCTTTGGCAAGCTTCTTAATGTTTTGTTCATAATGATTGCGATCATGCAGTTTCTGCATTTTTTTTACCTCCTGTCCTCGGGGGTGCGGTCGTGAATATTGGGGGCCGTTTGGCTCGTTACAGCAATGTAACCGCGACTCTTGCCCGGAGACAATGAGCAAATATTGTCAGTAGCGAAATTATAGGCTTGACCCAAACGGCTTAATGATTCTCGCGCTCGGCGGCTGCATCGAATCAATCGGGGAAAACAAGGAATACAGCCAAAACTCGAAAACGCTACGGAATTAGGAATTTTTTTTCCGCGTCAATCAAACGCAAAACATCACCAAAAGAAAAAACCCCGCCAGAGCGGGGTACAATACTATGCAAGAGCTTTGATCCGGCGGGCAAGTCGCGAGATCTTTCGGGCGGCGGTGTTCTTATGAACTATCCCCTTATTCACCCCGCTCATCATGACAGGTTGCGCTTCGCGCAAGGCTTCCTCCGCTGCTGGTTTGTTCCCGCTGGCGATGGCGGTTTCCACCTTTTTCACAAAAGTCCGGTACCGGCTCACTCGCGCGCGGTTTACCTCGGTCCGGCGGGCGGTTTGACGAATACGCTTACGCGCCTGGGGGCTGTTGGCCATGTGCTGCCTTCATTGTTCTCATTGCTGTCAAGAATCAGGATCGGCGCTTATAGGCGGCAGGCTCCCCATGGTCAAGGCACCAAGTGGCTCGATGACGGCGGGTGAGCCAGTTCCTAGAGGCGGTGGACGGGGAAGGTACCGGTCAGCGATGTTTGAATACCGGCTCTCGTTTCTCCGCGAACGCTGCCATTCCTTCCATTTTGTCCTCGGTCGCAAAGGTGGAGTGGAACAGCCGGCGTTCGAAGCGTACCCCTTCCGTCAGGGTCGTCTCGAACGCGCGATTGACGCTCTCCTTGCAAATCATGGCGATCGGCAAGGATTTTTTCGCGATCGCGTCCGCCGTCGCCAGTGCGTCTTCCATCAGTTTATCGAGCGGGACTACCCGGGTGACGAGACCGCAGCTTTCGGCTTCCTTTGCATCCATCATCCGGCCGGTCAGGCACATGTCCATCGCTTTGGATTTGCCGACGAAGCGCGGCAGGCGCTGAGTGCCGCCGGCTCCGGGGATCGTTCCCAAATTGATTTCCGGCTGGCCGAATTTGGCGTTATCGGCCGCAATAATGAAGTCGCACATCATGGCGAATTCGCACCCGCCGCCCAACGCGTAGCCGGCGACGGCTGCAATGATGGGTTTCCGGGTTTTCGACACACGCTCCCAGCCTTGGGTAATGAAGTCCGCCATATAGACGTCCATGTAGTCGCGCGACTGCATCTCCTTGATGTCAGCCCCGGCGGCGAACGCCTTGTCGCTGCCGGTGAGCACCAAGCAGCCGATGTTCTCGTCCGCCTCGAACCGGTCCAACGCATCCGCCAGTTCTTCGATCAGCTGAGCGCAAAGCGCATTGAGCGCCTTTGGCCTGTCCAGGCGGATCAGGCCGACGCGGCTTTTCGTTTCGACGGCGATCATCTCGTAAGCCATGGAGTGGCTCCTTCGGCTGACTGGTGGAGTGGCATAGCCTTCGCCCGTTCCGCTGGCGGCGGCGCGTTGCCTTTTAGTTTAGGCTTGGCAGGCGGGGCAATAGAAAGTGGACCGGCCGCTCTGAACTGCCCGCAGGATGATCGAATCGCGATTGCAGGAGCAGGTTTCTCCTTCCCGTCCATAAACGCGCCAAGCATGCTGGAAATATCCCAACTCGCCATCCGTCTGCACATAGTCTCGGAGGGAGGAGCCGCCAGCGGCGATGGCGGCCTCCAACGTTTGTTTGATTGCCACCGCCAGTCCGGTCGATTCGGCCAGGCTAAGACTGCCAGCCTCCCGAAACGGCGAGAGCCCCGCCCGGTTCAAGGCTTCGCATACGTAGATATTGCCAAGCCCCGCGATCAGGCGCTGATCGAGCAGGGCTGCTTTCAGCGGCGCGATCCGCCCTGCGAGCCTGCGGTGCAGGCATTTCCCGGACAACTCGTCGGACAAAGGTTCCACTCCCAGGGATACCAGGCGCGGATGCCCGCCAAGGCTGCTCAAGGGCACCCAATCCATCGAGCCGAACCGGCGATAATCCTGATACAGCATCGCGTCGCCCACCGTGGTTTCGACCACCATGTGAACATGCTTTTCTTCCCGGCGAGACGGACGGTTATGGTTTGCGCGCTCGACGATTAGGCGTCCCGACATGCCGAGATGGATCAGCCAGACACCGTTATCATCCATCTCTGCCAGAATGTATTTCGCACGTCGGGTCAATCGGCGAACCTGGCGGCCTTCCAGCCGGGCTTCCAAATCGACTGGCAGGGGCCAGCGCAGGTCACGTCGGCGCACCTCGACGCGGGCGATGGTGGCGCCTTCCAGGATCCGGGCGAGGCCGCGGCGGGTCGTTTCGACTTCGGGCAATTCGGGCATGGGCGGAATGCTAGCGGGAACCGTGCCGCTTCGCTATGGTCCGCGTTCCGTCTATCCCCAGGATTATCCCCTGATGGCAGAAACCCATTTCGGCTTTCGAACCGTGTCCCAAGACGAGAAAACCCGTTTGGTTAAAGGGGTTTTTTCTTCCGTGGCGCGCCGCTACGACCTGATGAACGACCTGATGAGCGGCGGTATCCACAGGATGTGGAAGGACTGTCTGGTCCGCGGCATGGCCGCGAGGCCAGGACAGATTGTCCTGGATCTCGCCGGCGGCACGGGCGACGTCGCATTCCGCCTGGCACGGCAGGAGGAAGCGCCAGAGGTTGTAGTCTGCGATCTTAACGAAGAAATGGTCGGGGTTGGGCGCGACCGGGGTATCGATCGGGGTTTGATCCAAGGCATCGAATGGACGGTTGGCAACGCAGAAAGCCTGCCCTTCGACAACGATGTGTTCGACACTTGCTGCATCGCGTTCGGCCTCCGCAATGTGACCCGACCGATGGACGCCCTGGCGGAAATCCGGCGTGTCCTGCGCCCTGGCGGGCGTTTTTTCTGTTTGGAGTTCAGCAAGGTGATTCTGCCGGGACTGGACAAGCTCTACGACGCCTATTCCTTCTCTGTCCTGCCGAAAATCGGTCGGCTGGTGGCGCGGGATGAGGCTTCTTATCGTTATCTGGCGGAGAGCATTCGGCAATTTCCCGACCAGGAGGGGTTGGCTGCGATGATGCGTCGGGCTGGGTTCGGAGCCGTTACTTATGAGAATTGGAGCGGCGGGATCGTCGCTCTTCACTCCGGACGGGCCCCCGCGTAAGACTGATACGGCATCTGATATTCCATCCGCTACGGATAGCCCGGATCGGCTGGGTTATGGCGAGGCATGACGTGCTTTATTGGCCCGCGCTGATGGGCGAAAGCCCGCTCGTGCGGGTTCCGTTGCGTGCATTGCGCAAGCCTGACCTGCCGGTGCGGCCGGGTGAGCGGTTGGCGATGGCCTTGGGCGCACTTGGCACGAGCTTCATCAAGTTCGGTCAGGCGCTTTCTACCCGTGGTGACGTTTTCGGGGAGGCGATTGCCGAGGATTTGGCCCAGTTGCAGGACCGGTTGCCACCCTTCCCGGATGCGGAGGCGGCCGTTGAAACCGCCTTACAGGCAAGGTTATCCACGTTATTCACTGAATTCTCCCCAGCCCCAGTGGCGGCGGCCTCCATCGCTCAGGTTCACTTCGCCTTAACCACCGAAGGCGAGCCTGTGGCGGTAAAGGTGCTGCGTCCGGGAGTGGAGCGCCAGTTTGCACGCGATCTCTCGCTATTCGGCTGGATGGCGGAATTGGTACACTGGCTGTTTCCGTTCACGCGCCGCTTCCGCCCCCGGGAGGTCGTGGCAACGTTCGCCCGCAGCGTCGCGATCGAACTGGATCTTCGTCTGGAAGCCGCCGCCGCCGTGGAACTGGCGGACAACTTTGCCGATCACCCAGCCTTCCGGGTGCCAGGAGTGGATTGGCAGCGCACCGCCCAGCGGGTCCTGACGCTGGAGCGGGTCAGCGGGCTGCGCATCGACAAGGCAGAGGCGATCCGGGCGGCGGGCCATGACACCCGCCGGCTGATGGCGATCGCGGCGGAGGTGTTCTTCCGCCAAGTGTTCGTGGATGGCTTCTTCCATGCCGATATGCACCCCGGCAACATCTTCGTGCAGGCCGACGGCGGCCTCGTGGTGGTCGATTTCGGCATCATGGGGCGGCTGGACAAAAAGGGGCAGGACTTCATGGCGGATGTCCTGATCGGTTTCCTGCAGCGGGACTATCACCTGGTAGCCGCGGCTCATGTGAAAGCTGGCTATCTGCCACGCGGCCAGGATCCCGCCCTGTTTGCGCAGGCGTTACGGGCGGTGGGCGAGCCGATCCTGGACCGCCCGATCTCCGAAATTTCCATGGCGAAGCTGCTAATGCAGCTGTTGCATGTGACCGCGCAGTTCAACATGCCTTCCCAGCCGTCGCTGATCCTGCTCCAGAAAACCATGCTGATGGCGGAGGGGCTGGGCAGGAACCTCGACAACACTGTCAACATGTGGGTTATCGCCCGGCCGCTGATCGAGGACTGGATGATCCAAAACCGCGGGCCGGATGCCCGGCTGGCGGAGGGGCTGGACCAGTTGTGGCAGATGGCGCAGCGCCTTCCCCGCCTATTGGAGCAGGCGGAGGGGATCGGCGACCACAGCCTCGAACGGCAGACCCGGCGCACCCGCTGGGGCTGGATCGCGGCGGCCGGCCTCGCCGGCCTGATGATCGGATTACTGCTGGACTAGCCGTGCCAATGCTTCCGCCGGCCAGATATTTTCCCGCGCGTAGCTTTGCGGAAAGGCCAGTGTATTATCCGGCAGCGTGAGCCAGGGCTGTTTGCTCTCGGTCCAGATGTGTGCCCCGACGGTGAACCAGTCCGTCTGGTCGAAACAGCCGGGCCGCAGCACTCTCTCCCGCTGGCGGATTGTGCCGAACACCAGCGAGCCGCACGCCATGCAGTGATAGCTCTGCCGCATCTCGCCGGAGCCCCCCGTCACTTCCGTCAGCGCCGGTTCGCCCTGTGAAAGCTGAAAATCTTCGACACATACGAACATGCTGAGAATGAAGGCACTGCCGGTGGCGCGCTGGCAGCCATGGCAATGGCAGGCGTGCACGAACAGCGGCGGTGCGGATAGGCGGAAGCGGATTGCACCGCATTCGCAGCCGCCGTCTCGCGGAGACCATTCGGGTGCACAATGTGTCATTGTCCCTACGTGCCTCCGCCCCTGCGCCGGTCCGGATCAGCCCAGAACCTTACCGGGGTTCATGATGCCTTTCGGATCCAGCGCCGCCTTGATTGTCCGCATTACCTTTAGATCAACCGGGTCCTTGTAGGCGTGCATCTGCGGGATTTTCCGGCTGCCGACGCCGTGCTCTGCGGAGAAGCTGCCGGCGAAGCGCCGAACGCTGGCGAACATGGCTTCCTCCAGCCGCCGCTCCGTTTCCGGGTCGAAATAATCCTTGCCGGGCGCGGGGCGGACGCTGACATGCAGGTTGCCATCGCCGATGTGGCCGAAGCCCATGGGAATGCAATCGGGCACTACTGCCTTGCAGGATTGGACGAAGTCGTCATGAAAGGCGGCGACGTCCGAGAGCGCGACACTCAGATCGTGGCTGAGTTGCCGTCCGGCGTGGCGGCCTGCTTCGGGCAGCATCTCGCGGAGGTCCCACAGCTGCTGGCTCTGCGCTTCGGACTGGGCAATGACCACGTCCAGCGCCAAGCCTTCTTCCAAAGCCTCGCCCAGCGTCTCTTCCAGTGCCGTGTGGATATCGACGATCTTGCTGGTCGCTGAAATTTCCAGCAGCAAATACCAGTCATAAGGCCGGTCGAACGGATCGCGAGTGCCGTCGATGTACTTGGTCACATTTTCCACATGGATGCGATTGATCAATTCCCCCGCCGTTACCTGGTCGCCCGTGGCCGCCCGTACCTTGTTCAGGAGGCTGAGTGCCGTTGCCATATCCCGCACGGCGCAGATGGCGGTGGCTTTGTCCACGAAGCCCGGAAAGATCTTCAGCGCGGCAGCCGTGATGATGCCGAGCGTCCCCTCCGCACCGATGAAGAATTGCTTCAGGTCGTAACCGGTATTGTCCTTCTTCAGGCGCTTTAGTCCATGGTAGATGTCGCCGTCGGGCAGGACCACCTCCAACCCCAGCACCAGTTCGCGCGTGTTGCCGAACTTCAGCACGTTGACGCCGCCGGCGTTGGTAGAAATGTTGCCGCCGATCATGCAGGAGCCCTGTGCGCCCAAGCTCAGCGGGAAGAAGCAGCCTGCTTCCTTGGCCGCCTGCTGGACATTCTGCAGGATAACGCCGGCCTCGACCGTCATGGTCATGCCTTCGGCATCGATCTGCCGTACCCGGTTCATCCGCTCCAGCGACAAGACAAGGGTGGTGCTGTTCGGCCAGGGTGTGGCGCCGCCGCAAAGGCCTGTATGCCCGCCTTGCGGTACGATTCCGATGCCGTGCTCGTTGCAGTATTTGACGATGGCCGAGACTTCCTCGACCGATGAAGGCTTGGCCACGCCGATACAGGAGCCAGAGAACTTGGTGCTCCAGTCGATCGTGTAGCGCTCCGTCGGTTCCGACCAAGCGCCCGGGCCAAGCTGCTGAATTAAGGGTTCAAGCGCGGCGGGAGTACCGTCGGGCATCGTGAAATTCCTCCGTTGGACTCTCTTCTTGGCCGGAAGAATAGCAGACAATGCCGGTGCTACTAGCGGCGATATTTGCTCCGGCCGGTTGCGTCCGGCCTCGCGCGCTCCCTAATTTCCGGGCAAAGGTTACACCCGCTTGGAGTAGGGCATGGCCTACCATTTTCGCCGCAAGGACGCATCCGTTCAGGAGAGCCTTCGCCACGTCGCGATCTCCCAGATCGACGCTGCGCTGGAGGAGACCGACGATCCGACGATGGAGGTGCACGAAAAGGTCCATCAGGTCCGCAAGCGCTGCAAGAAAGTACGCGGGCTGATCCGGCTCGTCCGGCCGGAATTCGACGACTACAAGCATGAGAACAAAGTTTTCCGGGATGCTGCCCGCACGCTTTCGGTCGTGCGCGATGCCGAGACGTTGGTCGAGACCTACGATGCGCTGATGGACGCCTATGCCGATCGGGTCGAGCGGGTGCGGTTTGCCAACGTCCGGCGGCAGCTGACCCTGCGGAAGAAAGAAGCCGCAACGGACAGCAGTCTGAACGACAAGCTTGTGAACTTCCGCGAAAGCATGTCGGAAGCTCGCAAGAGGGCCAAGAAATGGCCGCTAGACGCCGACGGTTTCGAAGCGGTGGCAGGGGGGCTTGCCAAAACCTACGAGCGCGCCCGCAAGGCGATGCTCAAGGCGGAGGACAAACCGGCGGAGCAGAATGTCCATGAATGGCGGAAGCGGTCGAAATATCACTGGTATCATGCCCGGTTGCTTCGGGAGATCTGGCCAGAGTTGATTGGGCCGCACAGGGACGAGACACACCGCCTCAGCGATCTGCTGGGCGAGCATCATGATCTGGCCGTATTGCGGAGCACCGTGGCAGCCGAGCCGGAGGCTTTCGGCGAGGCCGGGATGGTCCGGACCCTCACCCAGTTGGCCGAACAGCGGCAGGCGGAGTTGGCCGCTGACGGATTTACCCTCGGCCACAGGATCTTTGCCGAGTCGCCGAAAGCGTTGTGCAAGCGCTGGGAGGCCTACTGGCGGGAATGGCAAACGGAGCGGCGGCTCCCTGGATTTGTGATCGTATGATTGGCCGCCTACTTGGCCAATGCCCCTTGGCGTGCTTCGTAGGTTTCAAAAAAGCGGCTGGCGGCGCCTTTTTGGTTCTCATAAATCGAGCCCTGATGCTTCGCCGTTGGCAGGGGCAGGCGTACCGGTACCGTCTCTACCCGAGGCTCCGGCGTGCTTTCACCTCGTGCCATGCGCGCCTCGTATTCCTCAAACGTGCCCTTCAGGTTTGTGATCGGGAATGCGTCCGCCGCGGCGTATTCCGTCAGCAGGAGGCGCCGCTGGCGGTTCGATGTATTCAGCGCGGAACCGTGAACCGCCCGGACATGGTGGATGGTCATGGAGCCGGCGGGACCGGTCAGCATTTCCGCGCCAGAGACATCCAGGCCGGCCAGCTTCGGGTCGAACGCACCGCAGAAATAGCCGTCGGTGTGGTGGTCGTACACCGGTCCCTTGTGCGAGCCTGGCAGGACCATCAACGGCCCGTTGGACTCGTCGCAGTCGTCGAGCAGGATGCCGGTGGCGAGGACGTCGTCGTTCGTGTGGGGGTAGAAAGCCCAGTCCTGGTGCCATTCGACCGGCGCGCCGTAGCCGGCGGCCTTCATGTTCATCTTGGCGCCATAGACCCGAACGTCCGGCCCGATCAACTGCGCGACGATATCCGTGATATCCGGATCGCAGAACAAGTTCCAGAAATAGGCAAAGTGCCGGTGGGGTTCCTTGATCCGGCGCACGCGGGGATTGTTGGGGGAATGGCTGTCCTCAAGGTCATAGACCTCGTCGTTCGCCCGGACGCCCGCGGCCTTGGCGAGAATGGTTTCGGTCTCGGACCGCAGTCGCGCGAGCTTTTCCGGACAAAGAACTCCTGGGACGACGATATAGCCTTTCTGGTGATATTCGGCGACCTGTTCTTCTGTTAGTCGGACACCCATGATGCAGTTCCTTTCCCGCGCCGACCCGCAGAGACCTGACGCTGTCGATCAATCGTTTGCGCCAATCATATCGCATCGGGAAAAGAACTGCATAGCGATAAGGGCTCAGGCTGCGTTCTCCACCTTTTGATCATAGAGGTGGCATTCAACATGCCCGTCCCCGGAAATCGTGGAGCGTGGCATCTGCACCGAGCACTGTGTCATGGCATGCACGCAGCGCGGGTGGAACATACAGCCGGAGGGCGGGTTGAGCGGGTTCGGGAATACAGCACCCAGATGCGTGTCCGGCACGCCCTTGTCCGGTTCCGGTGTCAGTACGCTCGCTAACAGGGCCTGGGTGTAGGGATGTTCGGGGTTGCCGAACAGCGCCTCCGTATCCTTTTCCTCGACGATCCGGCCGAGGTACATCACCGCCACACGGCTCGCGATGTGTTCCACGACCGCGAGGTTGTGACTGATCAGAACGTAGGTGAGGCCCAGCTCCTTCCGCAGGTCGATCAGCAAGTTCAGGATCTGAGATTGCACCGAAACGTCCAGCGCCGAGGTCGGCTCGTCGCAAATCACGACTTCGGGGTTCATGGCCAGCGCCCGGGCAATGGCCACGCGCTGGCGCTGGCCGCCGGAAAGCTGGCTTGGATAGCTGGCGAGGTAGCGCCGGGAAAGGCCGACCAGGTCCATCATCTCCGCCGCACGGGCCCGCCATTCGGCCGGGCCGCCGACCTTGTGCACGCGGAGCGGTAGGGTCACGATATCTTCGATCGACTTGCGCGGGTTCAAGGACGAGTAGGGGTCCTGGAAGATCGGCTGTACCCGGCGGGCCCGGGAAAGACGGTCCATTTCCGTCAGTGGCTCGCCGTCGAACAACACTTCGCCGGTAGTGGGTGCCTGCAGTCCCAACAGCATCTTGGCCATGGTGCTCTTGCCGCAGCCGCTTTCGCCTACCAGGCCCAGTACCGAACCTTTCTCCACCTTGATCGAAACGCCATTCACGGCATGAAGCGGTTTTTTCTTGGCCATCAGGCCGCTGCCGACATGGAAGGTGCAGGTGACGTCTTTGGTTTCCAGAATCGTGCTCATGCCGCTTGCTCCTGCGCCCCTGCGGTTTCTGCTTCTTCGGGGGTCATGATGCAGCGGTAGGCGCGGCGGTTGCCTAGATCCCGCAGCGTGTCGAACTGAGCGCATTCCGCCCGTGCGTAGGGGCAGCGGTCGCGGAAAGCGCAACCCTGCATGTCTCCGATCAAGGATGGCACGAGCCCAGGAATGGAGCCGAGATAGCCGCCCCGTTCCGTCTTGCCCGGGATCGGGATGCAGGCCATCAGGCCCCGGGTGTAGGGGTGTAGCGGCCGCTCGAACACTTCCTGCGCAGTACCCTGCTCGACGATCTGACCAGCATACATCACCGCTACGCGGTCCGCGACCCGGGCGACGACGCCCAGGTCGTGGGTGATCAGGAGCAGGCCCATCTGAAACTCCCGCTGCAATTCCGCGAGCAGAAGCAGGATCTGTGCCTGGATGGTCACGTCGAGCGCGGTGGTCGGCTCGTCCGCGATGATCAGGTCGGGGCCGCACATCAGGGCCATGGCGATCATGACTCGCTGGCGCAGACCGCCCGAAAGTTGATGCGGGTACTGCTTCAGGCGGCCGGCCGCACCGGTGATCCCAACCTTCTCCAAAAGATAGATCGCCCGGTCGCGGGCCTCCGAGCGGGGAATATTGCGGTGACGCAGCAGCCCCTCTTCCAACTGATTGCCGATGGTGTAGGCGGGATTGAGGCTAGTCATCGGCTCCTGGAAGATCATGGCCATCCGGTTGCCGCGCACCTCCGCCATTTGGCGCTGGCTTGCCGCGGAGATGTCCATGTCACCGACGCGGAGCACCTTGGCTTGGCGCTGCGCCCGCTTGGGGAGAAGGCCCATGATAGCCAGGGACGTCAGTGACTTGCCGCAGCCGCTCTCTCCAACGATGCAGAGCGTTTCGCCCCGCTCAATGGAGAAAGAGATTCCGCGCACGGGATGCAGGATCCCCTCGCTCAAGGGAATGTCGACGGTGAGGTCTTGGACCTCCAACAGAGCGCTCACGGTGGGGCAGCTCCTTTCCTTACAGGTCTCTTGCTTTGGTTGCTAACTGCGGTTCTCGGGTGCGCTCACGTCGCGGATGCCATCGCCCAGCATGTTCACGGCCAGGACCAGGATCGACAGCGCGATGCCGGGAATGGCTATCACCCACGGATCGAACAGCAGGAATTCTTTGCCTTCCGCGATCATCAGACCCCAGGAGGGGGCGGGAGGCTGAACGCCGAGGCCAAGGAACGATAGCGCCGCTTCCAACAGGATGGCGTGGGCGATCTCGAACGTGGCGATGACGATCAGATTGTTGATCACGTTCGGCAGGATTTCCGACAGGACGATGCGCCAAGTCGGGCAGCCGATCGCCCGGGCGGCGGCTACGTAGTCCATGCTCCGCGCCTGCTGGGTCGCGCTGCGCATGACGACGGCATAGCGGTCCCATAACAGAAGACCGAGCACCAGGATCACTGCCTCCAGCGAGCCGCCGACCAGCGCGACGATGGCGAGCGCCACCAGCACGATCGGCATGGACAGGCGCGTTGTGATGATGAACGTAATCACCGTGTCGACGCGTCCGCCGAAATAGCCTGCCGTCACGCCCAGCGCCGACCCGATAATGCCGGAGAGGAGCGCAGTACAGATGCCGATGAGCAGAGAGATCTGCGCCCCATAGATCAGGCGGCTGAGGTAATCACGCCCCAGATTGTCCGTGCCGAGCAAGTGGGCAGGATTGCTGCCCTCCATCCAGAACGGCGGTAAGAGACGATTGAACAGATCCTGCGCGTACGGGTCGTGCGGTGCCAGCAGCGGCGCGAACACCGCCATCAACACAATCGCGAGCAGGATGCCGCCGCCGACCATGACAGAGGTGTGGCCGCGCATACGGCGGAAAAAGCGACCGGTTGGACTCGGCCCAAGCGCGCGGGCCGGGTCAAGAGGGGAGATAGGAGCGGTTACATCAGCCATGGCGATAAAGCCCCCTTAGCTTACGCGGATGCG
>CAYYSC010000029.1:0-14351 GCA_964474065.1 uncultured Rhodospirillales bacterium
AATCAGGCGGGCGGCGGTCATTCAACCCGTTTCACACCCTTTGCGGACAGGCTCTAAGAAACTGGCTCCGTCGGAGCTGGCGCCGCATCACCACCTTGGCATCGGCGTCGACGCCATGGACTTGAATCACGTTCTTGGCGAGATCAACGCCGACTGTGCTAAATTTGAACATGGATGGCTCCTCCAGTTGGGACACAATGACACCCTATCATGGCGCAACGCGACGCCGGGAGCAGGAGCCATCCACACCATCAATCGAGATGGCGTTCTCGAAGCTCAAGGTGTTGTTGCGAAAGGCTGCCGCCCGGACGCTCGACCACTTATGGGATGCGATTCGCCGTGCCATCGATGCCATCTCTTCGACTGACGCCGCCAACTTCTTCATTGCCAGCGGATATGAGCCGGATTGAAAGGAAAACGCTCTAGGTGGAAGGTTAAGCCGAGTGGACTTGCCCTTGCGCTCCATCGTGCCGCGCCGCAAAATCCGGCGCTGAACACGCCAGAACACCTACCGGGAAGGATACCGTCCCTCATGCCCACCGTCGCCCATGACCGCCTGCAAACAATCGCTGAAGCCCTGTTGGTCGGCGCTGGCGCCTCCGAAGAGGAAGCGGAGATTGTTGCGCGCCACTGCATCGGTGCGAACCTCGCCGGTCACGACAGCCACGGGATTATCGCGATCCCGACCTATATTGACCGCATCAAGAAGGGGCACATCATCCCCGGCGCCTCTTACGAGGTGGAGCGCGAGTCGGCGACGCACATGGTGGTCAACGGCAATTGGGGCTTCGGCTACGTCGTCACCGACCGCACGGTGCGGAAGCTGATCGAGAAAGCCAAGACGTCGAATGTCGCCGCGGCGACGGTCTATCAGCAGAGCCATATCGGCCGTCTCGCCAATTATCCGCTGATCTGCGCCCAGCATGACATGATTGGGCTCATCACCGCGGATAGCGGCCGCTCTCCCAAGGCGGTGGCGCCGTTCGGTGGCCGCGAGGCGCGGCTCGGCACCAATCCCATCTCGATGGCGGTCCCCTCGGACTTAGAAGCGCCTTTGTTCCTTGACATGGCGACCAGCGCCGCGGCGGCGGGCAAGGTGGCGGTGGCTGTCGCCCGCGGTGAGCCGGTGCCGGAGGGCTGGGTCATTGGTGCAGACGGGCATCCTACAACCGACCCGAAGCAACTCCGTCAGGGCGGCGCCTTGCTGCCGCTTGGCGGACCCGACGGCGGCTACAAGGGCACGGGATTGGCGGTTATGGTGGAAATCCTTTGCGGGCTGCTTACCGGCCTCGGCTATGGCGTCGAGCCCACGGGCAAGCACAATGACGGGTGCTTTATCGCAGTGTTCAACGTCGCCGCTTTCCGCGACCTGAAGGAATTCAAAGCGGAGGTGGCGGATTTCGCCCGCTACCTGAAGGAGACGCCCCCGGCGGCGGGAAGCCAGGGGGTGCTTTATCCGGGCGAGATCGAGTACCAGAAGGAACAGGCGCGCCGCCAGGACGGCGTCGAGATCGAGGATGCCACCTGGGCCAAGCTCCAGGAACTGGCCGACGAGTTCGGCATGAAGGCGAAACTGGGGATGTAGGCGTCTGACTTGGTTTTAGGCCCCCGGAAGCTTTTCCGGCTTCCGGGATTTCCTTTTTGCATCTCCTTAACCACGCGCTACGCTTCCCCCTCGAGTGCATTGCCAAATATGCGCCGACGGAGGAAACGCCATGCTCGGGCTGATGCAGGACGCCCAGCTTCTGACTAGCGCGACGCTGGCGCATGCCGCGCGTGTTTATCCGGGAGTGGAGATCGCTACCGCCGATGACGGGCAGATCGTCCACCGCATCACCTACGCCGAAGCGGACCAGCGAGCCCGGCTTCTCGCTTCCAGTATGGAACGGCTTGGTCTGACGGGCGAAGGTGTGTTTGTCGGCGCGCTCGCCTTCAACACTTGGCGGCTGTTCGAGGTCATGCACGGCGTTCCCGGGGCAGGCGGCGTGTTGCACACGGCCAATCCGCGCCTGCATGAGCGCCATTTGACCTATACCATCCGCCATACAGAGGACCGGGCGGTGCTGGTCGATCTCGACTGTCTGCCGCTCGCCGAGGCCATCGCCCCGGAATGCCCGAGCGTCCGGCACTGGATCGTCATGGCCGGCCGACACGAGATGCCAGCGACGACGCTGCCGAGCGTGCTCTGCTACGAGGACCTGATCGAGCAAGGGGACCCGGCCTACGCCTGGCCCCAGTTCGACGAGCGGCGAGCCTCCACCCTGTGCTTCACCTCCGCCACCACGGGCGAGCCCAAAGGGGTGCTATACAGCCATCGCGGCACCGTCGTGAACGTCCTCACCATCGCAGGCAAGAACGGCTGGGATCTGGGAAAAGGCGACAGCGTTCTCTGCGCCGCGCCGTTCTTCCACTGCAATGGCTGGGGTATGCCTTACATGGCACCCCTGACGGGCGCGAAAATGGTGCTGCCCGGCCGCATTTTGAGTGCCGCCGCCATGCTAAACCTGATCCGCAGCGAGAATGTCACTCATTCAGGCGGCGTCCCGACCCTGCTGATGGACCTGCTTGCCGAGGCAGAGAAAGACAGCAGTGGGTTCGGGGTGCTGCGCCACCTGTGGACCGGCGCGACCGCCCCGCCGGAATCGCTGCTGCGGCGGCTGGAAGCCCTCGGGCCGAAGGTTACGCACGCCTTCGGCATGACGGAGACGACTCAGGCGCTGACCATCGCCATCCCCCACCCGCAGGCACCGGAGGATGAGCGGCGGGCCGAGCAGATGACCCAGGGCCAGCCGATTTTCCTCTCGAACGTGCGGGCGGTGGACGAAAACGGCACGGCGCTTCCCAGCGACGGCAGGAGCACCGGCGTGTTGCAGGTGCGCGGCCCGGCGGTCGCGGCAGGCTATTTGCGTCGGCCCGACCTTCGCCCGGTGACGGCGGACGGTTGGCTGGATACGGGCGACATCGGCTCGGTGGGACCAGAGGGGCACATGCGCATCAGCGACCGGGCCAAAGACGCGATCAAGTCCGGCGGCGAATGGATCAGCTCGGTCGAGTTGGAGAACACGGTGGCCGGCTGCCCGGGTATCGCTGCGGCCGCCTGTATCGGCATTGAACACCCCCGCTGGCAGGAGCGCCCGCTCCTGTTGCTGGTGCCAGAGCCGGGCGCGGACGTGAGTGAGGCTGCGGTGCGCGCCTTTCTGCAAGGCAAGGTCGCGAACTGGTGGATGCCGGACGCGATCCGCTTCGTCGATGACCTGCCGCGCAACGGAGTCGGCAAGGTGATGAAGGCGGCGCTGCGGGAGCAATACCGCAGCATCCTGCGAGAGAATGAGGAGATTGGGTCATGACGCACGAAGCCGCCACACAGTTCCTGGCCCAGCCGTGGGTTGCTGTGCTGAGCGTAGCCGCCACCACTCGTGCGCCCGTCGCCGTGCCTGTCTGGTATGCACTGAATGCTGAAGGAAAGCCCTGGTTCGTCACGCCGAAAGCCTCGCTAAAGTCCCGGCTGATCCAGGCAGAAGGGCGTATGACGCTGACCGCACAGAAGGATACCAGACCCTACGCCTATGTCAGCGTGGAGGGGTCAGCCAGCCTGGAGACAGCAGTATTCGGCGATATTCTCGAGATGGCTCAACGCTATCTTGGGGAAGGCGATGGCGCGGCCTACGCCGAGCGCATGCGGCAGGCATTGGATGCCGGCACTCGTTGGCAGGTGACACTGTCGCCCGAGCGCTGGTCAACCTATGGCTTCGGCGCTTAAGATCGCTGTCCAACGGTGTCTGGAAACATACTAAAAACACAAGGAATCGCCCGCATGAGCACTTCTTCCGGTAACCCGGCCACACCTTCCGGGGCTTCTCACTATCTCGGCGTGCGCGATGACTGGCTCGCGCTTTATGACGAACCGGCCCTGGAGCCGAATCTGCCAATCATCGATCCGCACCATCATCTGTGGGAGCGGCCGGACTGGACATACCTCCTCCACGATCTGCTGAGCGATACCAATTCCGGCCACAATGTCATCGGCACGGTGTTCGTCCAGTGCCGGGCCATGCACCGGGCTAGCGGCCCCGAGGAAATGAAGCCCATCGGAGAGACGGAATTCGCGAACGGCGTCGCCGCCATGAGTGCCAGTGGCGGCTACGGCAAAACCGCGGTCTGCGCTGGCATTGTCAGCTTTGCCGACATGTTCCTGGGCGAGAAAGTGAAGCCGGTGCTGGAGGCCCACATTGCGGCCGGCAACGGCCGGTTCCGCGGCATCCGTCATATCGTCGCCTGGGGTCCCGATCCCGAGATCCGCAATCCGGCCTATCAGCCGGGCCAGCATGCGCTCCTGGACGAGACTTTCCAGGCCGGACTGAAACAGCTCGCGCCGCTGGATCTCAGCTTTGAGGCTTGGCTCTATCATCCACAAATTCCGGATGTCACCGAGATGGCGCGCGCCATTCCGGACCTGAAGATCGTCTTGAACCACATTGGCGGGCCGCTCGGGATCAACGCCTACGCCGGCAAGCGCGAAGAGGTGTTCAAGGACTGGAGCGCCGCCATCCGAGAGCTTGCCAGCTGTCCGAATGTCTGCGTGAAAGTCGGTGGCATCGGCATGCGCCTGAACGGCTACGATTTCCACGAACGCCCAAAGCCACCGAGCGCCCAGGAATTGGCCGACGCCTGGAAGCCCTATGTTGAGACCTGCATCGAAGCGTTCGGCGCCAACCGCTGCATGTTCGAAAGCAACTTTCCGGTAGACAAGGGCAGCTACCCGTACAGCGCGTACTGGAACGCCTGCAAGCTGCTAACGAAGGGAGCAAGCGAGGCGGAGAAGCGCGATCTCTTTGCTGCAACGGCGGACCGTTTTTACCGTCTGGGCCTGATGGCCTAGGAGGCGATCAAGGCGCTGCGGCTGCGGTGCCTTGATCTTTGTCCGTCCTATTCCGCTGCTGTGGCAAGCGCCTCGTCGCCCTGCCGGGCATTGAGCACGCTCTTCGGATCCACCAAGACGACGCCGTCCCTGATCTCGCAAGCCACCCGTTTCAGCGGCGGCAAGGTCTTGCAGGGCGACTGTCCGGTTTCCGCATCGAACGGCAGCACATGCCAGGGACAGACCACACTCCGCCCGTCGACCCAGCCATTGACCAAGTCGCCGGCGGCATGCGGGCAGCGGCGGGTGAGCGCTATCACCTCGTCCTCGCTGATGCGCGCCACGCAGAAAGCGCCGGATATCGCCTTCACCTCCCCAACCGGCAGGTCCGCCAGCGGGATTTCAAAGCTGCCGCCAACCTTCCTGCCGATCGTCGGCACGGGATTCGGCTTCGATTCCTCCGGTTGCAAGGACGGCAGCAACTTGTTGCGCGCCCGCAGGAATATTCCCTTCGGATAGCTTGGCTGAAGCATGGAAGGCAGTTCCGCGACTGGCTTCAGCAAGGGCGAGCCGGTCCAGCCGGAATAGACATAGTGGTGATGATGGACGAGAGGGAATTCCGGCTTATCAATCGACAAGCGGCAGGAAATGACGAAACGCGTCTCATCGATCTTGTTCAGTTCGGAGCCATGCACTTGGTCCGTGTGGAACATGATGACATCGCCTGGTTCCAGTTCGAACGTCACCGCCTTGTGCAGCTTCTCGCCGTCCTGGATATCGCCGGAGCGCTTGAACTTGTACTCGCCGACATAGTCTTCGGGATATAGTGTCAGACTGTTGCCGTGGCGGACCCTTCCCATGGCGAACCATAGGTTCATGCCGTTCGCCGCGCAGTCCAGCCAGCTGTCCCGGTGCGGCCCGTGCGCCGCGATCTTGCCCTGGCCGTGCGCCTCCGCGAACTTGTTGAATTCCTTTTTGTGCGCCGCCGCCAAGTCAAACGGGATGTGAAAGCGCACGTTGGGGGAGCGCTCGTAGTAGAAGGTCTGCACATCCGGAAACGCGCCCTTCACGAACCGGGCGAGGAACTTGTCCGCCAGCGGCTCCACTTCGTCGTAAACCGCGTCGGTCATGGGGGGGATGTCGGTTGGAGACACCCACTCATGAATGCGATGGTATCCGTCGCGTGCTGCACGGTCTGCCGCTTCCTGCCCGACGCTCTTCGCGATTCCGCGAAGCGTCGCCTGATCCCACATTTCAAAAAGACCGAAAGTCTGGAGGGCTTGCCGGAATACGAACACCTCGCCCTTCAAGATCCGGTCCGCCAGACCGGTTCGGTTCGCGCCGTCTCCCCGGTCGAAGCGAAGATCTTTGTAAGCCATCTCTCTCTCTCCATGATTTTCTATCTTGTCGTCCCGCCGCATGCAGGCCGCCGGCGTCAGGGCCAGCCTATATTGATGTATGCTATCATATTTTGGTTGGGTTGCAGATCAAAAGCCGAAAAAAATGCAACCTTGCCGCACATTCAAGCCTTAATTGCTCGCTTCAGGCTTGTTTGCTTTGGCGAAGGCAATGGTATGCATATCCGCCAATCCCGTTCTGATTTGCGTCAGCGCCACTAGGCCATATACCGCCAATCCCGCTGCAGCCTGCAACCAGGCGGAACCGTCAATCGCATGTGCCACGGCAAGGCCCCCAAGCGCGGCTGCGAGCGGCATACCCGCATACCGGAACAGGCTCAGCGGCCCCACCAGCCGGTTGACGGCCACTTGCGTTACGAAACCGCTGATGAATATCCCGGATACCAAGGCCAGGGCGCCACCGGCCGCCTCCAATGCCGGGATCGCGAAAAAACCAACCGTCAAAAGGACGATGGCCCCCGCGATTTCGCCCAGAAGGAGGTAGCGTTGGTGCCCCGCCGCTATCAGAGACCAGCGGCCGTGTCCGGTCAGCATCCGCAACGGGAACATCCATATCAAAATCGAGAGGGCAGTCGCGCCGGCGGCGAAAGGGGCACCGTAAACGAAAGTCATCAGGTCGGCGCTCAACAGGGTGAGAACGAGCGCCAGCCCGATCCCGGCCCACGCCACCAATCTGGCAGAGGCAGCCATGATCCGGCCCCATTTGCCCCGGTCGTAGGAAACGGTGCGCGTGATAACCGGGTACAGATTGAAATGATAGACAAAGCTCAGTGTCACGAGCGAAATCACTAAGCGCTGCGCCGCTCCTAGCCACGCGGCACCCCCGGTTCCTGCCAGGCTGGTGAGCATGATCATCGGAGCATAGAGCATGAAAACCCAAAGCCCGTTGGAAAGTCCAACGGCGGCGCCTTCCCGCAGCAGGAACAGCGGAGTGCTGAGCGGTACCGGCCACTGGAATGGTGCGGCCCAGCGATGCTGTGCTACCAAGAAAAAAAAGGCCATGGCGGTGACGGCGGCGAGTTCGACTACGCCGACAGTCACAAGGTCTGACGTTTCATGCACGAACAGAAAGATGCCCGCGGCGAATACCGCTGTCCGGATTGGTTGGGCCAGGGCGTTCTGTGACATGCGCTCGAAGCCCTGCAGCAGCCAATCCTGTTTGAACGGTACGGCGAGCAGACTCAGGGCATAGAGGCAGACCAGCGTGGCCGTGGTGCCCTCCATGCCGGCCAGCCAAGTGCTTAGCGCTGCCAGAGGTGCGACGAGCACGGCCATGATGAAACGCGCTGCCGGGACGGAAGTGGCCAGTTCTCGCCCGCGTTCCGGTTGCTTTGCCAGTTCCCGGACACCGATCGTCCCGGCGCCGCATTCAATCACGATCGCAGCCAGCGCGGCGACGGCGATGGCATATTCGACGGCGCCGTAGGCTTCCGGCTTCAATACGCGGGCAAGATAAGCAAAGGTCAGGACGCCGAGCAGCATGCTGGTCAACTGACCGGAGGCCAGTGAGGCAAGGTCTCGAACCAGCTTGGGCCCTTGCTGCCCGAAAATCCGGCTGGCCAGGTTCTGTGCCGTCCTCAGCAATGGCACGCGTCCCTCGCAGGCTGGCCTTGGCCGGTTCGGCCCATCGGATTTACGGCTCCTTGCTGCGCAATACGACGATGCCGCCGTCGTTAAGGGTGCCGTGGAAATAGCGCGCTTCTTCGAAATTGCCCGCGGCCGCCTGGAATATTGCGGCGTGCCGGTGTTCGTTCACGTCGGGAAAGGTGTAGACGACCCATGTTTCTTGCCCGGGCGTGTAAAGCTGGCGGAATTGTTCCAGTGTTTCCGCATATTTCCATTGGGGTGCGAAAACGTTTTGCCACGGTGTAGCACCCAGCCCAACCGTGATCACCGTCGAATCCGGTGAGCGGTGCTCCTCGATGAAATTCGTTGCTCCCCGGTAATTTTGTTTCGGGTGAAGATAGTTTTTTGGCAGCAACACCAGGGATGCGGCCACTCCAAGCGCCGCCAGCGCAATCCCGAGCCGCTCGCCTTTGCTCCACCAGTCGCCGACCGGCAGGAGCTGGAGACTGTTCCCGATGACGAATGCGCCGTGAATCAGCAACAGGCAGATCAGCCCGATATCGATCAGGAAATAGCGTGGCCACACCCGGAAAGACAGCGCTACCAAGATCGCGACGGTCAGTGCGACATGCAGCACCAAAGTCAGGGGCACCAGAGCCGTGCGCCGGAACAGAGCGATCCCGCCGATCAGCAGCACTGCCAGGACAACCGGCACGATCACGATGACAATGGGGCCAAAGGCGCCAAAGCCGGCGGCAACTTCCTCCAGCATCCAGAGGGGACTCTTCCATTCGGCGATGGATGCTTCTGCAGCCGCGGACAGGTCTTCGCCTTTAACCCCGGCGAATGCCTCCACCATCTGACCGATGACCGGGGAATAGAGCGCAAAGGTGACGATGAGGCCCAGCCCGCAGCCGACCGCAGGTTTCCATAGGGAGGGCATCGGTCCGGCGACCGGCACTGCCGCCCGCCACAAGTAGACCAGCATGAACGCCACGCCATGCGCCAGGAAGAAGAACGCTGCCGAGAGATGCGTGTACATGGCCAGGGCCAAACAAATGCCGTAAGCGATCCAACCACGCCAAGTCGGGCGGCGTACCATGCAGACGAGCAGCCAAGTGGCGAGGAGTCCGAAAAACAGCAGGCCCGTATAGCCGCGCGCGTTCTGCGAGAACCAAACGTGATGGTAGGAAACCGCCATCAATAAGGCGGCAAGCCGGGTCTCCCAGGGGCCGACCACTTCCCGGCAAAGTTGCCACAGCGCCCAGACACTGGCGACGCCGAACAGCATGGCCGGAAGCCGCAGCGCCCAGGCGCTCTCACCGAAGATCGTGACCGAAGCTTTCGCCAGGACCGTATGAAAGACGTGGTTGTTCAGGGCTTCATAGGTCAGCAGCGTTTCCGCCAAAGGTGGGCGAACGTAATGAGCCAGCGTATAGGCTTCGTCATACCAGAGGCTTGCATCCAATCCTGGGATGCGTAGCGCAAAGGCAAGAAGAATGAGGCCTGTCAGCCAGAGGGCATCGGATCTGCTCTGGTACGCGTCATGCACGCCAGTCAGGGTTCTTGGATTCGACACCGCCATTTAGCACTCCCCATGATGAACGCCTCTTCCGGCGCGCCCGCATGACCAAGCGGTGGGTGGCCCGAGCATTGCGGCGCTTTCAGCACGCTCGCTGCTGCGGGTTCGGTTCTTATGCTGTATGGTTGTGGTCCCGCTATACAGGACCCATAGACGCATGCCCCTGGTTTCTCCGCGTCCGGCATTATGAAGCTGCACGTTATGTGCGAAAGAGAATGCTATCTCTTGGGGAGGAGCGGCGTTGACTATGACCTTGCGTACGCAGGAGATCGTCTTACAGCCCGGGTGGCCGCAGACGGCACCTGAGGTGCGGGAGACCGGTGACGGCAGCCGCCGGGCGCCAGTTGCATGCGTGATCCTCACAAACGGGGCAAATCTGGAGGCAGGGGAGCTTGCGTCAGTGTTGCCGACCGACCGCGCCATCCGCCAAGTTATGGTCCGGACCGGCGAAGCGCTTAGCGACGAAGCGTTGGCCGCGGTCCAAAAATTGAAGGAGAGCATGGGCGCCCAAGCGGTTCCCGTTTCCCTGGATCTTGTGGTGCCCGAAGAGGCCGACGTTCCCGCCCATGCGCGCGGCGAGAGAAATTGGCTCGCCGCCGGAGTCTCGGTCAGCAACCGTGCCAGGAAGAGCGGCTTCACGGTCCGCTGGCTCATCCCCCTGACCCCACGGTTGATTTACCGGCTGGACGGGCTGACCTCCCTGGCCCTGCAAAACGGGGCGGAGCCGATCCTGTTATTTCCCGAGTTTTTGGGTCCGCCCAGTGAAGATCGGAGCGTTTCGCTCACGCCTGAGGGCCGGTTGTTCGCCTGGGACTTCGTGACCTATCGGCTGCTCGACGAAGATGCCGGGCCGCTTGGATCGGGGCGTCTTTTCTATTTTCAACGACTGGCGGCTGAGTTGCTCCATCCCGGCTCGGAGGACACGGCCAACTTGGCCGCTTTGGCGTTGGCGCCTGCGGAAGAGGGCGCGCGGGGGAAAACGCTGCTTCAACGACGCCGGGAAACCGCGGGGGATATTGCGGACGTGCTGACCGCCGGCCTGCCGGGCCATTTGCTGGCGCTGCTCGCGTCGCGCCGGGAGGGCCGAAAGGATAGTGTGCTTGAGGGAACCCAGATCCCCTACGCGCTGCTGATCGGGGCCTATGGCGGAGAGCATATTGGCGATATTGCCATTCTCGGCGGCGTGCTGCACCGAATCCATCGGCGCTATGGCACAAGCCGAGCCATTCTGATGACGCAGCGGCCTCCTCATACCCGCCACCTGGTGCCGATGCTGGATACGCCGGTTGAGATCGAGGTCGAGGAATATACGCTCGCCAATATCCGCCGCGCCGTGGCGCGCACGGACGGTCTTGTGTTCGCAGGCGGCCCTCTGATCGACCTGCCGAAACAGTTGGTCCGCCACCTGTCAGCGGCCAGCTTGGCCAAAAAAGCGGACAAGCCCTTCATCATGGAAGGCATCGGCCCCAGCACCTTTCCCCGCAAGCCCTCCCAGGTAACCGCAAAGCGCCTGCTGTCCTTGGCGGACCGGGTATCGCTGCGCACCAGCAGTGACGCCGGGCGGCCGGTGATGGAGGGCTTTCAACCTGAAATCGGTCGGGATCCCGCCTTCGACTATCTGGCAACGCGCGGAACGCCGCTCACCCGTTTGCCGGCATTCGAGCGCGCGCAGATCGACGAGCTTCTTGCCGATTCCGCAGGGCGACTGACGGTGGGCATCAATATCCGCCCCATCCGCGATCTGTACACTCCGGCTTCGCCGGGACGTGACAAGGCCACCTATACCCGCGAGGTGGAGCAGCGCTTCGAGGAGGAATTCGCGCGTGGCCTATCGGCCTTCGCCAAATCCCTTTCCGAGCCGCCCTGCTTCGTCTTCTTTCCGATGAACGCGATCCAGTTTGGCAAGTCCGACCTGCGAAGCGCCCACCGAATCATGGCTCACCTGGAGCCGGGCGTGGATTTTCGCGTGTGGGAAGGGGATGCTTCGCTCGACGGAGTTGTGGCTTTGATCCGTCGGCTGGATGCCGTCGTTTCCATGCGCTTCCACGCGACGATCTTCGCGCTCAGCCAGAATAAGCCGGTGGCCGGGGTCGACTACCGGATCGGCGAACCCGATAAAGTGACCGCGGTACTGGCCGATGCGGGACGGGCCGAGGACTGCTGCCGGATCGACGAGTTGACCGCCGACTGGCTCACCAACAAGCTGGCCGAGTTGCGCCAGCGGATAATGACGCATGACTGAAGCATCGCCCGCCCGTCAACGGGGTTCGGACTGGCAGAACAATCTACCGCTGCTCGCCATCCTCGCCTTTCTTCCGCTCATCGGGGCACAGTTCGGTCTCGGCAACCAGGTCGAGCAGTTTTCCCTGATCGCCCGCATTCTCAACCCGGATCTGATGCCGGGTGATTTGTATGTGGAGGAAGCAATCGGCTTTGGGCCGCGTTTCTACTATGTGCACCTGATGGCGGCGATCGTCGGCGTGGTCGGTCTGCCCGTCGCGGTTCACGCGCTTTCAGTCCTTTGCAATTTTGGGCTCGCGGCGGTCAGCTACGCTGCTGCCGGACGGCTTCTCGGCGCAAGCCAAGCCGGGTGTGCGCTGGCCGCCATTCTGGCGGTCACGAACGCCGGTTTCTCCCTCGGCTTCGCGGGTTTTTTGCGGTTCGACAGCTTCCAGCCAGCCAGTGTGGCGGTTCCGCTGGGGCTGATTGGCTTTTACCTGACCCTTCGCGGCCAGCCCGTCCGGGCGGCTGGCGCGTTTGCCGCCGGTTCGCTCATGCATCCTCTCATCGGCGTTGAGTTGGCGATGTTCGCTTACGCCGCCGCGGCGATGGCCGTGCTGATCAAGCCGTCTCCGGTGGGAATCATGCGGGGCCTCTTGCCACTGATCGCTGGCGGTGCCCTGTTCGGCGCGTTCACGCTGGTGGCATGGGGTGTGCCCATGGTCCTGACTGGCGGGGAGCGGATGGGAAACGATGAGTTCTTCCGCACGCTGATCGAGTTCCGCGCGCCCCACCACTATCTGGGGCTCGACTTCCACCGCATTCAGTGGATTTTTGCGGCGGTTTTCTTTGCTGGCATCGCTGTGGTTTACGGTCTGCGAGTCTGGTCCGAGGGGCTTTCGCGGGAGGTCGTTGCCCTGGCCATGACCATCGCCATCGTTGTGGCTGTCTGCCTGGCGAGTCTCTGGTTCGTGGACCAGGTGCAGAGCCGGCTTTGGGCGACGGCTCAGGTGTTCCGGATAACCTTGGTGCTGAAGTGGGCGGGCTTTCTGATACTTGCTTGGCTGCTGGGCGAATGGATCAAAAGGGGCGGTCTGGCGGAGATCGTGCTGGCCTCCATTGCCGTGGTCGCAACCGGGGACGCGCTCTCCTATGTGCTCGTGCTCGTGCTGGCTGCGAAGGCCGCCATCGAACTTGGCCGGAACTGGTTTCCGGGCCGGGTGATGGAAGGGCTGATTTGGTTGGGCCTGGCCGTCACTGCCGCAATCTCTGGCTACATTATCCACCGCTACGGCGGTGATGAGGGCCTTGTTCGTGCCGCGGTGGCAATGGCCTGCGCCGGGCTGATCTTCTCGCCGCGCCTTGGCCGCGATGCCGGTACGGGCCTTGCGGTTTTGCTGGCTGCAGTGGTGCTGGTAACGACAACGCTGACCAGACATGAAGGCCTGTTCGGGTGGGATGCGCTGAAGGCGGATTTCGTCTGGGCGGACCGTGACGATGATGCGACGGAAATCGCCCGAGCCGCGAGGCAGGAGACGCGACCGGACTCGGTTTGGCTGGTTCCGCCGGACATGGAAATATTCCGGGTCGTGGCCGAACGTACCGTTGTGGCGGACTTCACCTCGATCCCATTTCCGGACATGGCCATGCGGGAATGGCGCCAGCGGATTGAGAACCTGTATTCGCCGGGCGACAAGGCCGGCTTCGCTGCCTTGCGGGAGATGCGCGAGAATTACCGGGAGGGTATTGACTGGGACGCCGCCGCTGAAACTTACGGTGCGACCCACGCCATACTCTACGCCGACACGCCGTGGCAGGGCCCGGTGCTGGCGCAGAACGAGACTTACAAGATCGTGCCGCTTTCGCCGTAGGCAACGTGGCTCGGCGCTCACGGCTGAGCACGGCCTATCGTGTTCCAACGAGGCAAGCATACGCGCAAGGCTTCGGCGGAACGGGGCGCGGCTAAAACTCCGCGTCGGCCCAGGATTCCGGCGGCTGGTTCCGGGGGTCCGGGCCAAACCGGTTGGGGCCGTCGGTCCCCGGTTTGAACAGCAAAACCAGGAACAGCACGATGTTTACGACGGGGATCAGCATCAGCAGATACCACCAGCCGGACGCGTCGAAATCGTGCAAGCGGCGCACGGATACCGCGATGACGGGAATCAGCACGGCTAACTGGAAAATGCTGGAGAGAAGCCCCGCCCCGCTCCCTGGATCGTAAGTGCCTGCGAAGACGTCCACCATTGCCAGAAAAAACCCGACAACGAAGCAGCCGACAATGAACATCAGATAGTCCAAGCGGCTCGACCGCCCACCGAACTCGAAATAGCGACGGAAGCCTTCCCGAAAGCGCCTCATGATCCTGCCCCTTTCGTGGAGAAACGACCGTCCCTGACAAACGCTCAGCGTTCAACGCTTTCGTCAAGGACGGTCGGGGTCGAAACCAACGATATGGGCTTTGGTGTTCGCTTTGCCTGAAAAGAGCGTCAAACCGCTCAGAGGCGGTTTGTCTGAGGCGGACCGTTATTACTGTGCTGTGATGCCCCCGTCGATCACGAGGCCACTGCCGGTCATGAATGCGGAGTCGTCACTGGCCAGATAGACGACGCCCTTGGCGATATCTTCCGGCGTACCCAGACGGCCGATCGGATGCATCTTGGCGGAAAATTCCTTCGCCTTGGAAGGATCGTTCATTCCCTGTTTTTGA
>CAYYSC010000030.1:0-14342 GCA_964474065.1 uncultured Rhodospirillales bacterium
CGTGGACGCCGCGCTTCGTACCGGCAAGCCGTGCCTGCTCGATGCCGACGCGATCACGGCATTCCGGGAGGAGCCGGATCGGCTGTTCAGGGTTGCTACAGGAAACGCTGTCCTCACTCCCCATGAAGGCGAGTTCGGACGCCTGTTCCCGAACGTGAAGGGCGACAAGCTGAACCGTGCCCGGGCAGCCGCGGCAAGAGCCGGAAACGTGGTACTGTTAAAGGGTGCCGATACGGTCGTTGCTGCGCCGGACGGCCGCGCGGCCATCAACGCCAATGCGCCGTTCTGGCTGGGGACTGCCGGCAGTGGCGACGTGCTTTCTGGGATGATCGCGGGCTTGCTTGCCCAGGGGATGGCGCTGTTTGATGCCGCGTGTGCGGGAGCATGGCTGCACGGCGAAGCGGCAAGCCGCTTCGGCTATGGCATGATCGCCGACGATCTCCCGGATGCGCTGCCCGCAGTGCTCCGCGAGGCTATTCGCCGGACCGCGACGGGATAGGGGGTGCCTTGGATAGGCGCGAGATCGTAAGGTAGGCGCGTTCTCTCAGGGCATGTAGTCATGGATCCGGTTCTCATCGGTCTCGCTTTTCTGTTCGGCTTCGGCGCGCGGCTGGTGGGGCAGCCGCCGCTCGTGGGCTTTCTGTTGGCCGGATTCAGCGCGAACGCATTGGGCGTGGAGCCCGATGTCTCCTTGCAAGTGATCGCCGACCTTGGGGTCACCTTGCTGCTTTTCCTGATCGGGCTGGAACTGGATGTTCGTCGGCTGCTCCGGCTTGAGGTATGGGGCTCCGCGACTGTTCACGCCTCCCTCACAACCTTCCTGATCGCCGGCGGCCTGCTGGCCGCCGCGGCCGCCGGCAGTGCCGTTCTGGCGGGACTGGATTTGCGTGGCGCCCTTTGCATCGGCTTCGCCCTTTCATTCTCTTCCACGGTGTTCGCGATCAAAAACCTGGAAGATCGGGGCGAAGCCGCGGCCTTGCATGGCCGCACGGTGGTGGGCGTCCTGATCCTTCAGGACCTCTTCGCCGTCATTTTTCTCAGTTTCGCGGGCGGCAAAATGCCGGAGCCGTGGGCGATCGCGCTGGTGGCGGTCCTGGCTCTGCGCCCGGTGCTGCTCGAGATCCTGAAGCGTGTCGGGCATGGCGAACTGGTTCTTCTTTTTGGACTTTTTGCCGCGCTGGGACTCGGTGCCGGCGGATTCGGCATGGCAGGGATTAAGCCGGATCTCGGAGCGCTGGTGATCGGTGCGGTCATGGCCGGCCATCCGAAGGCCCGTGAACTGGCACACAGCCTGTTTCCCATCAAGGACCTGCTCCTGGTGGGCTTTTTTCTCCAGATCGGCCTGATGCAGTTCCCGCAGATGGACCATCTTCTCTTGGCGGGCGTTCTCGTGCTTCTGGTGTTCGCCAAGGGGCTCCTGTTCTTTCTATTGTTTACGGGATTCCGCTTCCGCGTCCGTTCTGCCGTGTTGGGAGCATTGGCGTTGGCGAGCTACAGCGAGTTCGGCCTGATCATCAGCTCGCTGGCAGCTCAGGCAGGGTGGATCGATCCGCATTGGCCGGTCACGATCGCTATCGTGGTGGCGGCCAGCTTCATCATTGCCGCTCCCTTGCAGCAGGCCGCGCATGGGCTGGATGTGCGTTCCAACCGCTGGCTTGCCCGCTTCGAACGGCGCCGCCGCCATCCGGAGGAACAACTGATTCGCTTTGGCGACGCGCGCATTGCCGTGCTCGGGATGGGGCGGGTCGGCACGGGAGCTTACAACGATCTGGTGGAGCACTTCGGCGATGTCGTGATCGGGGTGGAGAATGACGCCGACAAGGTGGCGGCGCATCGCGAGGCCGGCCGCAACGTGATCCTGGCGGATGTAACCGATCCGGCGTTTTGGTACCGGCTGGAGCGGGTGCCGATGGAACTGGTGCTGCTGGCGATGCCGGCACACGACAGCAATATGTATGCTCATGAGATGCTGCGGGCCAGCGACTATCGGGGGCAGGTTGCAGCGATCGCCCGGTTTCCAGACGAGGTCTTGGCACTGGAGAGATCCGGCGTCGATATCGCGTTCAACATGTACGCGGAAGCAGGTGCAGGCTTTGCGAGCCATGTTCGCAGTAACATCGGTTCGATGCGTTTGCCGCACGCGAAGGCGGCGGGCGAAACGATCGGCTAGCCTTCGTCCTCAAACTATGCCAAAAGCCGGTTCATCGGCGCGCAGGCGGTCGAAGATCCCGCGGTGCTGTATGTAGGGTCAAGTCGAACGGCTCTTCCATTTTTTCCAATCGGGAGGTTTACGATGAATCGTATCCTGAAACACGGACTCCGGCAGATGACGGCGGTTGCCGCGGGCGCCATGATGGCAGCTGGCGTGGCGATTCCCGCTCAGGCGGTGGAGCCGGTCAACATCCGCCTAGCGTCGGATCACTCAGCCGCGCCCCATCCGGCGGGCATTGCGGAGGAATTCTTCAAGCAGCGCGTTGAGGAAGAAATTCCCGGCAGCAATGTGCGCCTGTATCCGTCGTCCGCTCTATATAAGGTTCCGGCCGCAGTCGAAGCCATGACCAATGGCGACCTGGAGATGACCTGGGGCCAGTTCGGCAAGACCGCGCAGATCGATCCCTATATGAGCGTCGTTGTCGGTCCGATGCTGTTGACCACGCCGGGCGCCATCGATCAAATCGAGGAATTCGAGACCTACGAGATGCTCGAAGAGCGTTTCGAAAAAATCCATAACGTGAAGGTCTTTGGCACTGGCCACCTGAGCTTCTTCATGGGCGCGGGTGCCGGCGAGCGTCTTCTTGAGCCGGAGGATTTCCAGGGCAAGAAGATCCGCTCCATGGGACCGGCCGAGAACGCTGCGTTGCAGGCATGGGGCGCCAACCCGACCACCATGGCCTTTGGCGATGTGCCGCCTGCCCTGCAAACCAAGGTGATCGACGGCTTGCTCACCAGCCTGGGCGGCTTCAACGCCGTGAAGGATCAGGCGCCGTACTTCACCATCGCCGGCATTAACGGCATCGTTGGCGACTACTACTGGATTGGTGCCTCGAAGCTCTGGTGGAACTCGCTTAGCGAAGATCAGCAGCAGGTCCTCGAAAAAATCATTGTCGACGAAATGCTGCCGTTCCAGAAAAAGATCAACTGGTGTAACGACCAGCGTCTGATCGATCAGTATGGCACGAAAGATCCGTCTCAGCCCGGCATCTACATTATGAAGCCGGAAGAGGCCGAAAAGCTGGCGGACAAGCTGGGCGACTCGACCCAGCAATGGATCAAGGCCAACACGCCGAGCGGCGCGCACGAATGGGTCGACAAGTTCGTGGAAGAAGCCAAAGCCGCCTCGGAAGCGAACCCGATGGGCGAGCATTGGCTCTCCTCCACCGATTGCAGCGAAGTGCAGCCTTGGTTTGATAAATACACCAAGCAGAACTAAACACGCCGCTGCGTGACATTCAGACGGCCGGCCTTTCGCGCGACTGTGCCGGCCGTCATCCTTTTGGTTTCTCTCATCATCGCTCGCGGGCGGAAGTTGTTCGTCGGCCGTCCGACCAGCCGCATTTGGATAAGCGTGATCTGCCATGGAGATCGCATTGGACCGCACCTATCGGGTGTATCGTTTCCTCTTGGACGATGTTATCGGCTATGGTTCGGCGCTCGTGATGTTTGCCAGCGTCATTCTGGCCATCGCAGAGATCATCCGCCGGTACATTCTCGGCGTTGTCTTCGATTGGGGCCAGGATGCCGTCACCTATTTCACCGTCGCGGCGATCTTTCTGTATTTTGCCGTGACGCAGGCGCGGCGCTCCCATCTCGCCGTTACCGCGGTATTGGATGCCTTGCGCGTCAAGGGCTACACGAAAACCGTGTTGGTGCTCCGCCTGATCGTGACCGCTGGCTCGCTTGCACTTTACAGCACCATTGTCTATTGGGGCTATCCGACTATTGAGCGGAGCATGTTGTTGGAGCGTAGTACCCAGAGCATGGTGCTGCTGATCTGGCCGTTCCAGCTTATTCTCCTCATTGGCTTCACACTCTCGGCCGTAACCTGCCTGTTCCAGCTCTATCAAGACATCCAAGCTGTGCGCGGCAAGACCGTGTTTGCCTGGGCACCGGCCGAAGAAGGCCTCGAAATCTGATATTGGCGCCCGGTCGGCCCGGGCGCCCTCCTCCTTATTGTTTTGCTGAAGGATAGAAGAGCGTTATGGGCTTCCTTGGCATTTCGATGGCCACGTTCCTCGCGATGGGATCCCCGGTCGGCGTTGCGCTGATGGGTGCCGCCTTGCTGGTGATCATTTCGGACGACATGCTCTCGCTGGGCACGGTGTTCCGTTCATTCTTTGATTTCACCAACAGCTACACGCTGATGGCCATCCCGTTCTTCATCTATGCAGGCTTCCTGATGGAGAAGACAGGCCTTATTTCTAAGCTTTTCCGTTTCGCCGATGCCGCCGTTGGCTGGCTGCCTGGCGGCTTTGCCTACGCGACATTGATGGCCGCGGTTCTGTTTGGCGCCATCAGCGGGTCGTCGACGGCGATGGCGGCAGCCATGGGCGTCATTGCCTATCCGGAGATGATCAAGCGGGGCTATCCCAAGTGGATGGCAGCAGGCGTCATCGCCTGCGGCGGCGGCATTGCCCTGCTGATTCCGCCATCCATCACGTTGATCCTGTTCGGCGTGCTGACCGAAGAGTCGATCGTCAAGCTGTTCTTCGCCGGCGTCACGCCGGGCCTGTTGCTGGCGGCCAGCGACGCGGTGATTATCCTGGGCGTCGCTTGGTACCTGAAACTCCCTGCGGGAAAGTTCAGCTGGCGCGAACTGGCAATATCCGCTGGCGGCGCCTGGCCGGCCCTCCTCATGCCGGTTTTTATCTTGGGCGGCCTGTACGGGGGGATCTTCACGCCCACCGAAGCCGGCGCTGCTGCTTGCGGCTACGCACTCGTCTATGGCGTCCTCGCCCGTCGCGGCGAGTTCATCAAGGAATTGGTGCCAGTCACCCAGCGGGCGGTGAACCTGACGGCGATCGTGTTCTTCCTGGTGGGCTGTGTGGGCGTGTTCCAGTTCCTCCTGGCCAACAAGGGCTGGCCGCAAGACATGGCCGCATGGGTCGGCACCTTCGGCCTGTCGCCGCTCGGCTTCCTCGTGCTGCTGATGGGCGTGCTGCTGGTGCTCTCCATGTTCCTGACGGGCGTGGCCATGCTGGTGCTGACGGTGCCGATCATTTACCCGATCTCGCTGGCGCTGGGGATCGATCCGATCCACCTCGGCATCCTGTTCGCGCTCGCCGTGGAAATGGGCGGCGTGATCCCGCCGGTCGGCCTCAATCTCTTTGCCGTCAGCGGGACGACCGGTGTGCCACTGACGCAGGTCATGAAGGGGGCTATCCCCTTCCTGATCACGGACGGCATGGTGCTGATTTTGCTGTTGCTGTTCCCTGCGCTGGCCTTGTGGCTGCCGGATGCGGCAGTGACATCGGTGTTCGCGAACTAAGAAGACGCCCCGGTTTCTGGCCGGGGTGTCTCTTCAACAGGCAAACGGCCGAAAAGGCTAAACCGGCCATCCCAGCCATTGGCATAGCGACTTGCCCATAACTTCCGGCGGCACGCCCGGAATGTGTTTGGTGAACAGGTCAACGTGCTCTTTGTAGGTGATGGGGGAGCGGGTGATGTCCGTTCCCCAGAAGGTTCTCTCCGGCCCAAAAGCCTCGATGACCTGCAGGACGATTCGGTCGATCTGGCCTTTGTAAGGATAGGGCAGCGTCGAGTAGCAGGGCAGCGCGGAGGCCTTTACCGCCAGGTTCGGGTAGCGTGCCATGTCCAACAGTTGCGGGATATGCCCGAACGCCTCCCCGTCTTTCGTCTGGGAGGGGATGGCAAGGTGGTCGAGAGTGACCTTCAGGGCCGGGTGACGCTCCAAAATACTCGCCACCTTGTCCAGTTGGCCGGGCGGCAGCATCATGATCTGCAGCCCGTATTTCTCCGCGGCTGCCCAAAGCCAGTCTACCGTGCCTTCTGCAAGCCAGCGGCGCTGTTCCGGCGTGTGGAAGGTGTAACGCAGGCCAAGCATGCCCGGCTGTTCCTTCCATTTTTCGAAGAGCGGCTCGGATTCAGCTTGGTTGACTGAAGCCCGGCCCATGATGGCGAAGCGGCCCGGATAGTCCTGCACGGCCTGAATGGCGAGGTCGTTGTAGTCGCCTTCCCAGCTTGGGGGCACCAGCACGGCGCGGTCGATGCCGCCTTCATCCATCAGGCCGATCAATTCCGGAGCCAGATAGGGTACGTCCCGCTGCGGCCTGCCGCCCCGGTCTTTAGGCCAGGGCCGGTCCGGGCGGTCTTCGTCCCAGATGTGGATCTGCGCGTCGGCGATCAGCATGAAGCCCGGTCCTTACCCGAACTGCCGCAAGGTCCGCCGCGCGATCACCATCCGGTGCACCTCGCTCGGGCCTTCGTAGATGCGCATCAGGCGGGCACGTTGTGCCATTAACTGCAGCGGCAGTTCCTTGGTCATACCCATGGCGCCGAAGGCTTGCATGGCATGGTCGACGATTTCCCCCACCATTTCCGTTGCGTACAACTTGATCATGCTCGCTTCGGTCCGCAGGTCCTCGCCTGCGTCCTGCTTTTCGGCCGCGTCCAGCACCATCAGCTTGGCCGCGTGGATCTTGGTGGCGGCGTCGGCGATCCACCACTGCACCGCCTGCTTTTCGGCAAGGCGGCTGCCAAAGGTATGGCGCTGCTGGGCGTGCTCGCACATCATCTGAAGCGCCCGGTTTGCCATGCCGACGCACCAGGCGCCCATCTGCAGGCGGCGGATGGTGAGGCGGTGCTGCATGGGGCCGAAACCGTTGCCGATCTCGCCCAGAATCTGCGATTCGGGCAGGCGAAGATTATCGAACACCAACTCGTAAGTGCGAGCACCCGCCAGCATCTTGATTTCGCGCTCGACGATAAAGCCGGGCGTGTCCTTCTCCACAATGAAGGCGGTGATCCCGCCGCGGGCCTTCTTTTCGGGGTCGGTGAGCGCCATCAGAATGGTGAAGTCGGCCTTGGGAATGCGGCTGACCCAGATCTTCCGGCCGTTGATCACCCATTCGTCGCCTTCCTTCACCGCGCGGGTTTTCATCTCCGCCGGATCGCCGCCGGCACCGGGCTCCGAGATCGCAATGGCCGAGGACGCCTCGCCTTTGACATAAGGGTCGAGGTATTTGCGCTTCTGCTCCTCATTAGCGACCTTAACCAGCATGTGCATGTTCGGCGCATCGGGAGGGAAGGTGAAGGGCACGCAGGTGCGGCCAAGCTCGAAGTTCACGCCGACCAGCGCCATCGCTGGCAGGTCGGCACCGCCCACCTCCTCCGGCGCGTCCAGAGCCCAGAGACCAAGTTCCTTGCACTTTTCCAGAAGCGGGGCCTGTTCCTCTTCCGTCAGCCCGCCGACGCCGCCGGAGGCCTCCCGTTCCAGCACGTTCTTTTCGAGCGGCATGAGTTCCTGGTCGACGAATTTCGCGACCAGCTCCTGGAGCATCTGATGTTCTTCGGGGATTTGAGCCATGGGGATTTTCCTATTCGAACAGATCGGCGACCGCCTGATGATAGTGGATCATAGCCTCCAGATGGGCTGGCACGCTACGCCCCTCGATCCGGGTGAACCCGCCGCGAGAGAAAGCGTTGTGCAGGGTGAAGTGGGTGACGCCCGCCTTCTGCCAGAATCGTACCGTCTGGCGCCAGTCGTCCGGTGTACCCGTCCCAGCCGATAACCGGACACAAAGACCGGGCCCGCCGCTGCGCCCCTCCTTCGCCCAAGCGCTACGCAGCATGTCGAAATCACGAAGCGCGTCGTCGCCCGGACCGTGGTTCAGGTACATCCAGCCATCGCCGTATTTCGCCAAGCGCCGGATCGTTGCCGGCGCATGCCCGCCGAACCAGAGCGGTACCTTGCCGGACGGCGGGCGCGGATTGATGCCGGCGTCCTGGATTTCGTGCCACTCCCCTCTGAAGGTGACGTGCCTGGATGCCCAGAGCGCCTGCATGACCTGCACCTGTTCTTCCGATCGTCTGCCGCGATCGTGGAAGTTCATGCCGAGGCCGGTGAACTCCACCTCGTTCCAGCCGATGCCGACGCCGAAGCGGAAACGCTCGCCACATAGCGTGGCGAGGGAAGCGGCCTGTTTCGCCGCCAGCACCGTCTGGCGCTGGGCGAGGATCATGACCTCGGTCGAAAATTCAACCGTGGGGCAGAGGCCGGCGAGGAAGCCGAACAGGACGAACGCATCCACATAGGCGTCGTCCGATGTATTCCAATTGCCCCAGTCCGGCCGGCTGGCGGCGTTCACACCGAGAACGTGGTCCGGGCAGGCGAGGTAGGAAAAGCCCAGCCCCTCCGCCGTCTGCGCCATGATCTTGACGTCGATGGGATCGCCGCCAGTGTCGGCGATGGGCAAGGCGTAGCCGAGCTGGCTCTTGGCGGGCATGGCGATTCCTCCGGCCGGTTTGAGGTGAAGGCTACATTGCCGTTCACGCTTGGTCGATGGGCAGGACTCCACCGTTGATATAGCAACCCCCGCAAGCGGTACCGCTTGCCCATCAGATCCACCATGCCGCACCTTCCGAAGGAAAAATGTAGCACGGGCGGCAAGATTTGGCTTGCCAACCGGCGAGCGATGATTATTTTGCGTCCTCTCAGGCCGCTGCGGTGGCTGGGTGCGGGAGTAGCTCAGTGGTAGAGCATCACGTTGCCAACGTGAGGGTCGAGGGTTCGAACCCCTTCTCCCGCTCCAAATTCCCCCTTTGAAGTGTTGGAAATTTCAAGTCGCACGCTCAGCGGAGCGGCGGGTACCATTGTGTATGCTCGGGAAGTTCGTCGCCGGTGAGTTCCGGGTCTTCGAACGCTTCCAACCTTCCCCAGTGATAATTCAGGTCCGCGCGGAACAGGTCGCTCGCCATGCCGCGGGCGAGCCGCTGCGCGCCATCGCTGACTGCCGGAATGTCGCCGGAGACATTCCCGTGCGTCATGGCGGCGGCATAGGTGAAGCAGTGGATGTTCTGCAGAAACGGCGCCGTGCCCGGTTCCCGCTCGGCAAGCTGGAAGCTGGGAGAGAGGGCAGGGAAGGCGAGCCATTCCGCCTGCTCGGGCCGCTCCAGCTGATGAATGAGATCGGCGTGGGTCCGGATCAGCGGCGCGCAAGCCGCCAACTCCGGCGGCTTGTTCAGGTCGATGGCGAACCCCGTCCCCAGAATCACATGGTCGGCGGGGAACCGGCCTTTTGGCGTTTCTAGAAGCAGGCGCCTGCCTTCCTTCCGAACGGCCGTGACCGGGGCTCCCAGCCAGAGCGCGGCATTTGAATGCCGGAACACCCGCAGGACGGACGCGTGCGGCGGAGCCACGCGTTCCGAAGCGATATAGTCGAGGAGTTTCATCCGCCATTCGGGCGGCAGGTCCGGGAAGCCATGCGTGAAGCCGCCATAGACGATCCCTTTGGCCTTGTTCACGCGGGGTACGGCCGGCGACCGGGCAAGCACAGAGACGCTTGCGGCGCCTGCCTCCAGCGCTTCAGCGGCGTTATCCATGGCCGATGCGCCAAGGCCGATTACCGCAACGTCCTTGCCACGCAGCGCGCCGAAATCGATGGCGTGGCTCGTATGGCTCACCTCCTGGCCGAGATAAGGCACGAAAGGCGCCGGCACGCGCATGCGCGCTTGGCCCTCCCGTCCTGTGGCGAGGACGAGCTTGCGGGCTGCCACTGCCTCTTTACGGCCGTTCGGGTGCTCCAGGTCCAGGTCGAGACCATGCGGTGCCGCATGCACGCCGGTCAGCCCAACGCAATTCTCGACCTCTAACCTCAGCACTTTGCGGTACCAAACGAGGTAGTCCATCCACTGGTTCCGCGGAATCCGGCCGAGATCTTCCCAGGCACGCTCGCCCCATTGCGCCTCGAACCAGGCACGGAACGTGAGGGAGGGTAAGCCCATGGCTGGCCCTTCGAGATGCTTGGGGCTGCGCAGCGTTTCCATCCGCGCGTAGGTCACCCAAGGTCCCTCTTGACCGGCAGGGGCGGCATCGACGATTCGTTGCCGCCCGATCCCGTGGCGATGCAAGGCGAAGGCCGCGGTGAGGCCCAGCATGCCGGCGCCGGCGATTAGTACGTCCAGGACGGGACGTCCATCCGCTGTTTGGCGCTCGGGGACCCAGTTCGCGGGGGGATAATTCAGATAGGCGAGGCCGCGGGCGAGGTCGGTCTCAAGTTCGGCGAGGGAAGCGAGCTTAGGCATGATCGAACGCTAGACTCTCCCCAAAGGCGCGGCTAGCCGCCGGGCGGTCGCAACCACGACAAGGACCGAAGGCGGCGCCGATTGACTTGGGTTCGGGGCTCCCTTACCGATTCGGAATTCAAAGTGTTACAGGCGAGCAACTGCCATGACCTTGTCTTTTACCCCCATGCACCCGCTATTCGCCGCGCAGGTCAGCCCGGTGTCCTTGCGCGATACGGACGACGAGGCCACCCTCGCAGAAATCCGCGGCGGCATGGACAAGTACGCCGTCCTCGTTTTCCGGGACCAGCAGCTGACCGACGAAGAGGAGATGGCCTTCGCCCAGCGTCTCGACGGGGAACTTCATGCCAAGACCGGCGCGGCCGCGATAGGCAAGAGCCGTCTGGGCATAGAGGCGGTGGCGGATATCTCGAACGTGGGCAAGGACGGCACGATCTATTCGGCAGAGGATCGTGCGCGGCTGTACGGGTTGGGCAACCGGCTATGGCACACGGATGCATCGTTCCAAGACCCGGCCGGCCGCTATTCGATGCTGCACGCCCGCGTGTTGCCGCCGGCGGGTGGGGACACGCTATTCGCGGACATGCGCGCCGCTTATGACGCGCTGGACGGTGAGATGAAGGCGAAACTGGAGGGGCTGACCTGCCATCATTCCATTGCCCATTCACGGATGACCCTCGGCTTCGAGTTCTCGCCGGAGGAGTTGGAGAAGTTGAGGGGCGCCTATCATCCGCTCGTCCGCACATTGGTGCGTTCCGGCCGGAAATCGCTCTATCTGGCCTCCCACGCGGCCCGGATCATGGAAATGCCGGTGCCGGAGGGCAAGCTGCTGCTTTGGGAACTAACGCAGCACGCAACGCAGCCGGAATTCGTCTACCGGCACCAGTGGCAGGATGGTGACCTGGTAATCTGGGATAACAGGGCAACCATGCACCGGGCGACGCCTTTCGACGATACGCAGCACCGGCGGGAGCTACGCCGCGTTACCACACTCGATCTGACGGAATTCCCTGCAAGGGCGATGGCATAGCGTTTGATCTTTTCGGCCGACGCTACCACATGTGCCGGAAGTCGCCGCGGTTCGAGCGGATCCGGATAGCAGAGGATACCCTTCCGCCAGCTTTCGGAAGGGGAGTGCGTCAAATGAAGCTGAACGAACTGCTGAAAATCGTTCTTGCCATCCTGCTGCCGCCGGTCGGCGTATTTCTGCAAGTAGGCTTTGGCGGGCACTTCTGGTTGAATATCCTGCTGACGATTCTGGGCTACATACCTGGTATCGTGCATGCGGTCTGGGTCATTGCCAAAAACAAATAAGTTCGCGAAACCGTCCGGCGTCGATCCCGCCGAAGACCTCCACGATCTGGAGCAATTGGCATCATGGATGGACGACCGGTTCCGGCTGCCGGGCACGCAGATCCGGTTCGGGGTCGATCCGATCCTCGGGCTGATCCCAGGCATCGGCGACAGCGTCACCGCGTTGACGGCGGGCTACATGATTGGCCGGGCCCGGGCGCTTGGGGTGCCGCTTTCAACGCGCCTGCGGATGATGCTGAATGTCATCCTGGATGTGATTGTCGGCACAATCCCGCTATTCGGTGACCTGTTTGATGTCGGCTTCAGGGCGAACCGGCGGAACCTGGAACTGATCCGGCGGCATGTGCAGAAGCGCGAGCGCGGGAATGAAGCCAGCAGCCTCACTCGGATGCCCTGATCCCCTAATTTTTTTGAGCTGCTGGAATTGTTGCGCGCTCCCAGTAACAGCGGAGCACGCAGCAGCGCCTAGATTGAAAGAACCCGATCCAGCCACTTCAAGACGCCAACCGGCTGCGATTTGTCTTCCGGCAGCGCAGCATGGCGGGAGGCTGCCTCCCGCGGCGGCAGGTACTTGTTGGTCGGCTTGTAGCCCAGTTCCGGCATCAGGTCATAGCCGAGCCGTTCCACCACTAGCTGCGAGATTTCCGAGTTGGGGTCGCCCAGATCCCCGTAATGCCGTGCCCCTGCCGGGCAGGTCGTAACGCAAGCGGGTTCCCGCTCTTCTTCCGGCAAGTTCTCGTTGTAGATTCGATCGACGCAGAGCGTGCACTTCTTCATCACGCCCTCGTCCACGTCGAATTCCCGCGCGCCATAGGGGCAGGCCCATGAGCAGAGCTTGCAGCCAATGCAGGTATCGGCATTGACCAGAACGATCCCGTCTTCCTCCCGCTTATAACTGGCGCCGGTCGGGCAAACGGTGACGCAAGCCGCATCCTCGCAATGCAGGCAGGATTTGGGGAAATGAACCGTCCGGCCGTTCGCGCCTTCGCCGGCCTCGTAGGAGTGAACGCGGTTGAACCAGACACCATCCGGGTCCGCGCCGTAGGGATCGTAGTCGGTTAGCGGGGCCGAATGGCCGCCGGTGTTCCATTCCTTGCAGTTCACGGCACAGGCATGGCAGCCCACACAAATGTCCAGGTCAATGACCAGGCCGAGTTTCTTGTCGGTGGAAGCGGGTAGCGCCGTCATTGTCTTCGCCTTCCGTTAAGCTATTGCCTTGCCATAGCGCAGGATGTCTGGCCGATTGACCACGGAGCGCGGCGGCTCCAGCGCCGAGAACAGCGGCTCCGCATGTTCCGCGGATACCTTTTCCATCCGGACCCGCAGGTCGTACCAAGCAGCCTGACCGGTTACTGGGTCGCTGTTCGACGTCTTCTTGTCGGGCAGTAATTCGCTGATCAGGTGATTGAGGAGGAAGCCTTTCGTTGTCTCCGGCGAACCATCCTTCAGGTTCCAGGCTCCTTTGCGCTTGCCGATGGCGTTCCAGGTCCAGATCGTGTCGGCATTCACGCCTTCCATCAGCTTCACTGGTGCCACGATTGACCCGTGATGCGAGGTGAGCCGCACCCAGTCGCCATCCTCAAGTCCATGCTTTTCGCCAAGCGGGCGCGGGACGAACAGCGGATTGGAGCCGTGAATCTGCCGTAGCCAGGCATTCTGAGACCCCCAGGAATGGTACATTGCGGCCGGCCGCTGGGTGATGGCGTGCAGCGGAAATTCATCCGTCTGGATCGCCGCTTCTTCGAACGGCGCATACCAGATCGGCAGCGGATCGAAGTAGGTAGCAATCCGTTCCCGCTCCTCCTCCGGTGGCTGGATGGGACCGTGACCCTCCGCAGCCAAGCGGAACTTTTGCAGCGTTTCGGAGTAGATCTGCAGAATGATGGGCTTGGCTTCCGGGATAAAGCCCATTCCAGCCGACCACTCCAGGTAATCCTTATTGACGTTTTTGAAATAGAGTTGGCCGGGCTTCAAGTGGTGCTTCCAGAAACAGCCATTCTCGATGTAGCGATCGAGTTGTTTCGGGTTCGGCGCGCCGCGGCCATGTTCGTCGCCCTGCAGACCGCGCCAGCCGGCGAGCGGCCCGATATCGGGGGCGCCGCGGGTGTGGTTGGTGAGATAATCTGGATAGCCGCCCGGAAACTTGGCCGTGCCGTCGTCGTTGGTGAACGCGGGCAGCCCCAGGCGATAGCCGAGTTCGATCACGACTTCCTGGAAGGGCCGTACCTCGCGGTCCGGCTTGACGACCGGTTGGCGGATCGCGTCCGCCGGGCCTTCCGCGTCCGAAATCGGCCGGTCGAGCAAAGAGACGCAGTCCCAACGCTCCAGATACGTGGTGTCAGGCAGGATCAAATCGGCGTAGGCGATGGTTTCTGACCAGAACGCGTCTGAATAGATGATCCGCGGGATTTTATACTCACCTGTCTCCTCATCCAGGTCGGTCAGCATTTTCAGCGTGCCGCCGACATTCATGGACGAGTTCCAGCCCATGTTCGCCATGTACATGAACAGAGTGTCGATCTTGTAGGGATCGCCCGCCCAGGCATTATGGATGACCATGTGCATTAGGCCGTGAGCGGAAACCGGCGCCTTCCAGCTATAGGCGTGGTCGATCCGTATGGGCCCGCCGTTCTCGTCGAGCAGCAGGTCTTCCGGGCCGGCTGTGAAGCCGAGCGGCGGTCCCGGCATTGGCTGGTTCGGACCGAGATGCTCGGGCTTGCCGGCCGGCTTCGGTCCCGGCGGTGCCGGGCGCGGAAACGGCGGTTTGT
>CAYYSC010000031.1:0-14261 GCA_964474065.1 uncultured Rhodospirillales bacterium
GATAACGGCAATGCGTCGCTCTGCAGCCAGGGGCAGGAGCCGCTGTTCCACCGCGCGGTCCACGATGTTGTAGGTGAGTTGGACGAAGTCGAGCGGGTAGCGTCGCATCACCTGCTCGAACTCCCGATGTTGGCGCCCGTGCGAAGTGGTGATTCCCACGTAGCGTAGCCGTCCCTCGGCTTTCATGGCGAATAGCGTTTCCAGGTGGGCTTGCCAGTTTACCAGATTGTGCACCTGCATCAGGTCGAAACGCGAAACGCCCCAAAGCGCCTCGGTTTCGGCAATCTGTTCAGGTCCATGAGCGCCAGCTGACGTCCACACCTTGTCCGTGGAGAACAGGCCAGAGGGGCGTCCGAGCTTTTGCCATCCGTCGCCAATGACCTCCTGGGACGAGCCGTACATCGGCGAGGAATCGATCATGCCGCCACCGCGTTCGAAGAACACCCGCATGACGGCAGTGCATTGCTTGCGCAACACCGGATCGTTGCCGACGTTGAACGTGATCCAGCTTCCGAGCCCGACGGCTGGCAGCAGCTCGCCGCTGGAGGGAATGGGTTTCGCCAGCGGCGGTGTTGCAACGCTAACAGAAGGCAAGGTGCCGGCGGCCACTGTGCCGGCAACCGCGCCTGCTCCTTTCACAAATCCCCGCCGTGTGAGCCGCATGCTCCCCTCGCTACTGCTTAAACCCGCCCGAAGCATTGTATCTAGGCACCGCGACAGCGCCCGCCAAGATATCGCTGGCTCTATGGATTTTTCCGCGGGTAATCCTCTATGGTCGTAAAACCACGATGCGTGGCATGAGCCGCCCTTGCGCCGAGAAAGCGCAAGAACGTTTGATCCTGGTCAAGGCGGCACTTAAATCATCTCGTACCGTGGTTGCACGACAACAATTTAGAAGGTGCCAACATGGCCGAAGCGAACACCCCAGACACCGTGCGCGAAGCAGTCGGTATCTTCCATGACGCCGACAAGATGCAGTCTGCCATCGATGATTTGCTAATGGCAGGTTTCTCTCAGGCAGAGTTGAGCTTGGTGGCGAGTGAGGAAACGGTCCGGGACAAGCTTGGCCACATGTACGAGCGGGTGGAAGACACCGAAGACGACCCCGACATCCCTCGGGAAATTTATGTGGCGCCCGAGTCACGTGGCGATGCCCAGGGCGGCTTGATCGGCGGGCTGCTGTATGTCGGTGCCGTCGCGGCGGCGGGCGCTGTGGTAGCGACAGGTGGGACGGTGGCGGCGGCAATCGCTGCGGCCGCTGCGGCAGGCATCGGCGGTGGCGTCGTCGGGTCCGCGCTCGCAACCATCCTGGAGAAAAGGCACGCCGATTATATCCAGGAGCAAATGGACCGTGGCGGCTTGATTCTTTGGGTGAACATCCGGGACGCCGAGCACGAGAAAAAGGCGGTGGACATTCTTTCGAAGTACTCGGGTGATGATGTGCACGTGCACGACATCAAACAGTAGGAAGCGGAGCGGCGGTTGATGCGCTCGCGGCGGATGCGAGCACGAAGAGGATCCGTTCTGGCTCGGTTTTGAGAGACGAACGGCGTAACGCTAAAAATGCCGTACCTTCCATGACTGAACCCGCCACCGTTATTGCCTACCTGCTGACAGCAGGGGTAATCGTCGTTTCGCCCGGACCGGACACCAATCTGATCGTCCGCCATTCCCTGACCAATGGGCTGCCGGCGGGGCTCGGCACGGTGTCGGGGACAACGCTCGGCCTGGCCGGGCACACTCTTGCGACCGTGCTGGGGCTTTCCCTGGTGACCACGGCCTCCAAAACGGCGCTGGCGACCATTGCGGCGATCGGCGCCGCCTATCTCGCCTATCTGGGTTGGCAGGCGTTCCGAGCGGGAGTGATCGCGTTTAGCGCCGAAACCGTCCCCGAGGGTGCCAGGCACGTCTCTCCCGGCCGCGCGCTGCGGGACGGGCTGATCTCCAACCTGTTCAACCCAAAGGTCGTCCTTCTGTTTCTATCCCTCATGCCCCAGTTCGTCCGGCCAGAGTCGGGGAGCGTGCCTGGGCAGCTCGGGATCATGGGTGCCTTGTTGATCGCCATGAGCTTGGCCCAGCAGATTCCGTTGGCGCTTGCAGCGGAAGGCGTGCGCCGCTGGCTGACCCGCCCCAGCGTGCAGCACGCAATCAACTGGGTGACAGGCGCGATCCTCTTGGGCGTTGCTGCCCTGATGCTTCTTGAGCATGTCTTTCAAAATTAATTCTTCCTCAGCGTTTTTGCTTGTGTCACGGCTTCTTCTGCCGGAGACTCTCGCAAATGAGCGGCTTCACTTAAGGAGCCCAGCAAAAAGGAGGAAAAGCCAATGCGTATGTTATTGGGTGCACTTGCGGGCGCCGCTTTGCTGATGCCAACCCTCGCTAGTGCCGAGTGCGGCCCCGACAGCTGGAAAGGGTGTAAGGGTAAGCCCTGGGTCGTCGGTGATACGATGGAGACCCCGCTCGGAAGTAAGTGGTGGCCGCATCCTCTTTGGGGCGAAGGCGACACCGCAGGCTCTACCAACTGGTACACCAAGCCCGAAGTGGTGCAGCGCGGGCTCGCCGAGGCCGATAAGGGCAAAGTCTACCGTCTGGGCCGTGACTATACGACCGAAATGCCGTTGTACGGCACCCGGACGTTCACCATGATGATTCCAGAGCGCGGCCCTGCGAGCGGTGCGAACCGGCTGGTTGGCCGCCAGGAATACCTGGGGACCAATATCGGCCAGGTCGGCACCCAGTTCGACGGCCTTGGCCATATCGGCGTCGCAATCGGCGATCCGTCGGATCCTGCGGAAGCACGCTTCTACAATGGTTACACCGAAGCGGAAGTCGTGAGCCCGGGCGGGCTAAACATCATTGGCGTGGAAAACCTTCACCCGATCGTCGCGCGCGGTATCCTGATTGACGTCGCCGCCGCCAAGGGCGTCGAAACCCTGGAACGCGGCTACGAAATCACCATGGCGGACGTCCATGAGGCTCTGGAGAACCAAGGGATGGCCGGCTTCCAGTTCGAGGGCGGCGATGCCGTGTTTTTCCGGACCGGTTGGGGCACTCATTGGGACGATCCGCCCACCTACAACAACGGCGCGCCCGGGATCGGCATGGAAGTAGCTCGCTGGCTTTCGGATGAGGTGCAGGCTGGCGCGGTCGGCGCCGACACTTGGCCGACGGAGGTGGTGCCGAACCCCGACGCCGGCTGTGTCTTCTGTGTCCACACGCATCTTCTCACGCGGCATGGCATCGTGAACCAAGAAAACATGGACCTGGACGGACCGAGCCAAGATGGGGTGTATACCTTCCTCTATATGTACAGCCCGACCCCAGTGAAAGGCGCAACCGGCTCCATGGCGGCACCGGTCGCGGTGGACTGACTCTCTCTCAGCCGGCCAGTGTAATAGGGTCGGTCGATGCGCGGCAACACCGGCTGGCCGGCACCACTAGCCAGCATCAGGCGATAGTTTAGAATGTGGACCATGTTCATCCGCAGCACCGAGACAGTGCCATGCTGAGAAGCGACGGCCGCATTTTGACCACCCACGCCGGCAGCTTGCCGCGCCCCCTGGACCTGACCCAGCTTTACGCGTCCCAGGCGCAAGGAGGAACGGTGGACCAGGCCAAGCTCGCGCAGATGGGGGAGGAGGCGACCCGGGCGAGTGTTCGCCGGCAGATCGAGGCCGGGTTGGATATCGTCAATAACGGCGAGCAGCCGCGCGAGGCCTTTTTCCTTTACCTCCAGCGGCGGATGAGCGGTTTCGGCCCCGGCGGCTACCGCGCTCCATTTGCCGACGTGCGGAATCACCCGGACTTCGCGCCGATTCGCCAGGCGATGCACGAGGGCAAGGCTGTGGTTTCCAACATGGAACCGCCGAAGGTCGTCGGGGAGCTTAACTATCTCGACTTGGATGCGTGCGCCGCCGAGTGCCGGCAGTTTCAGGCCGCACTGCAGGGCTTGGAACCTGCCGGAACCTTCTTTACGGCACCCTCGCCCGGTATTGTCGCCACCGCCATTCCGAACGAGCATTACGATACATTCGATGCCTATCTCCGTGCGATCACCGATGCGGTGGCAATCGAATACCGGACCATCATCGAACACGGTTTCGACCTGCAGATCGACGCGCCGGACCTGGCGTTGGAGGGCCATGGTCACTTCGCCGACAAGCCCCGGAGCGATTTCCTGGCCTTCGTCGAGCAGGTGATCGACCAACTCCGGCGGGTCACGCAGGATCTGCCGCGCGACCGCATCCGTCTCCACGCCTGTTGGGGCAACTACGAGGGGCCGCACGACGCTGATGTCCCAATGAGCGACGTGTTGCCGGTTCTGGCCCAGGCGCACGCGGGCGCGCTGCTGCTGCCGCTCGCCAATCCGCGCCATCAGCACGAGTATCGCCAATTCACGCCACGGTCGATCCCGGACCAGATGAGCGTAATCGTCGGGTGTATCGATACCGTTACCAACTATGTCGAGCATCCGGAAGTTGTGGCCGACCGGATTGAGCGCGTAGCGCGCACATTGGGCGATCCGGGCCGCGTTCTGGCGGCGACGGATTGCGGTTTCGACACATCCGCCGGGATGGGCCGGGTGGCACCCAGCGTGGTGTGGAGCAAGCTTGGCAGCCTGGTCGAGGGTGCGAAAATCGCCTCGGCGCGCCTTTTCTGACGCGTCATGGGAAAGGCGCAGGCGGTCCGGTTCCGCCACGTATTCTTTCTGCACGGTTTTGACCCGCGCGGGCCCGCAGCCTATCACGCCATGTACGAGCGGGAGGCGGCCAAACAGGCGGCGCTGGACGAGACCACGCTGACGGTCTCCAAGCGGGAGAACCTCGGTCCGCACGCCTCGCGGTGGACAGTGTGCGCCTCCGAGGAGGGGGCGGAAACCGAGACCCGGTACGAATTCCTCCGTTGGGACGACATCGTCCGCCGCCACTGGCCAAAGCGGAAATGGCCGTTGTTCCGACTGATGGTCGGTTATCTTGCCGCGTTCCGGCAGGCGCATTTCTTGGGCCTGCTGCGCCGGACAGCCCGTCCGGCTTACCTCGCAATCTTCTTTCCGCCGTTGCTGGTCAGCGGTTTCGCGTTGGCGGGACTGCTGATCGCAGCGGCGGGGGCATTGCTGGCGCTGGCCGTTGGCGGACCCGGGTGGAGCGCGGTCCTGGCATTCCTGGCGATCGGCGGTGCCTCGATGGTCGCGTGGGACCGATTGGAAACTCGGTTGAATCCCTGCTGGCTCGCCCGGGTATTCGGGTTTCTGGTCGCTTGGTCGAAGGGAAGGATTGCGGGGCTGGAAGACCGGCAAACTTACTTCGCGACCAAGATTGCCGCCGGGCTGGACGATCCGGCGCCGGATGAAATTCTCGTCGTGGGACACAGCATTGGCGCCCAGCATGCGGTCAGCGTCCTGAACCGGCTGGAGGAGATGCGGCCCGGCTCGCTGTCCGATCCGCGGCTCAAGTTACTGACCCTTGGCCAGTGCATCCCGCTGCTCGCCCGCCTGCTGGACGCGCAGCGGTTCCGGGAGGACCTCGGGCAACTGATCGTGGATCACCCGCTTGTGTGGATCGACGTCACGTCCCCGGCGGACCCCGCTTCCTCCTGTGCGATCGATCCGCTGGCCGCGACGGATCGATTGCGGCGGCGGGAACAGCCGGTGCATCCCATCCACGTCTCGCCCCGCTTCCATCTGTTGATGCCGCGGGAAGCGTTTCGCAAGATCCGGCGCGACCCACTGCTGTTCCATTTCCAGTACCTGATGGCGCAGGAACTGCCCGGTCCCTACAATTTCTACCGGCTGACGGCCGGGCCTGAGCCGTTTGCACCTCCGGGAGAACGGATCGGGTGGACGCTGAACGCGGGAGAGGCACCGTGAGCCTCTACATCCCGCCCATGCCTAAGCCGTCCGAGGGCAAGCTGCCTCTCCGAAAGCGGGTGCAGAAGGCGCTGCGCTCCGGCATCGGCTTTTTCCAGACCGGCAGCTACGCGGTCGGCATTGGCCGCCACAAGATTCCCCGCCTGCCCGGCATGCGCCAACGATACACCTATACCGTGCGCGAACCGGCGGCGATGCGGGAAGTGCTGGTGGACCGTGCTGCGGATTTCCCGAAAAGCCGGCTGATGTACTCGATGCTCGAGCCGCTGATCGGCTACTCGGTGTTCGTTTCCAACGGCGAGACTTGGCGTAAACAGCGGGCAATTATCGACGAGGCCTTCGAGCATGCCCGCCTGCGCGACATCTTCCCGAAGATGCGCGATGCTGCCGACGGTCTCTGTGCCCGGCTGAGTGCCCATGCGGCGGATGGCGACGTGGTGGCGATCGATCGCGAAGCCACCCAGGTCGCCGCCGATATCATCTTCCGCACGATCTTCTCCGAACCGATCGACGACGCCACCGCTGCTGACCTTTTCCAGACGTTCGAGCAGTTCCAAGGGCTCGCCTATGCCCACGGCATGGCCTCGCTGGCGGATATCCCGATGTGGCTGATGCCGGGGCGATTGCGATCCCGGCGCAAGGCCCGCCGGATGCGGCGTGTGCTCGGCGGCCTGTTGGACAAGCGCATCGCCGCCCGCGCCGCCGGCCAGCCCACACCCGACGACGACATTCTGGCGACGCTGATAACCTCCGTCGATCCCGATACAGGCCGTCCGCTTGGCCGAGAAGCGCTGCTGAACGAGATCGCCGTGCTGTTCCTGGCCGGCCACGAGACATCGGCAGCAGCGTTGGCTTGGTCGCTCTACCTGCTGGCGAACTGCCCGGCGGTGCAGGAGCGGGTGCGAGAAGAGGCGCTGGCCGTTCTGGGCGACCGCCAGCCCGAATTCGCCGACATTAAGCGCCTGACCTTCACGAGGGACGTGTTCCGGGAGGCGCTGCGTCTCTACCCGCCGTTGCCGACCGTCACGCGGGACAGCACGCGGCGGGAGCAGATGGGCAAGCGCTCGATCGATCCCGGGTCGGTTGTCTTCGTCCAGACTTGGCTCTTGCAGCGCAACCGCGAGATCTGGCCGGAGGCCGACGCATTCGACCCGGACCGCTGGGCATGCCCCTACGCGAAGGAAGCCCAGCGCCAGGCCTATCTTCCCTTCAGTCTGGGGCCGCGCGTGTGTGTCGGCGCCGGGTTCGCCATGCAGGAAGCCACGCTGATCCTCGCGATGCTTGTCCGGCGCTTCCGATTTGCGGCCGTTCTGGGCGACTCGCCGCCGGAACCCGCCGCGCGCCTGACTTTGCGCTCTGCCAACGGCATCCGGCTCATGATCACGCCGGTTCGCGATCAGAAGGCGTAGCCGAGGCGTACTCCCCATTGATCGAGGCCCTCATTGTTATCGCAAAGATTGGCGTTGGAGATATGGTCGCCATAAAACTGGATGGACACGTCCGGCGTGATCCGGTACCCGAAACCCACTCCCAGGTGGAAAAGTGCATGACAGCCGACTAGGCGGTCCGTCTGCTTGCTTTCGCCCGGCTGCAGGTCCGCCTCGGTCAACCGATCCGCATTGTTCAAAGAGCCGCCCACCTGGGCGGTAACAAACCAGTTGCCGTAGACGGGCACATCCCAATTCAGGCCGGCAAAGATGAAGCTGATGCCATCGGCATCTGGCGCAATGCTGACGCCGATGTTGGGGCGGGGATCGAAGGCGAAGGACAGCAGGTCCGGGCTGGGGAACAGCAGTTCGGCATGGATGGCGTACACGTCGTTTCGCGGTCCGGCCTCCAGCAGGAAGCCTGTATCGTGCGCCACGATTCCGCCGCGAATTTCGAACCGGTCGGCCCAGACCTCCATCTGCGTAGGCGCTTGCTCTGCTGTCGCGTCGCCAGGTTGATGAAGCCACAAGACCCCCGCCATCAGAAACGCCGAAATCAACCGCAAATTTTCTCTCCCGATGCTCGTGCCGGCCCGGAAACTTATCCTCGATTCCCGTTGAGTGCTCTCTGAATTCCGGTGCAAAGACGCTTGGGGAAACCCGCGTTAAGCGGTTCGGAGGGCGGATGCCAAGAGTCAGGCCGCTGGTTTGGCTCGCGGGACCTGCCGTCTTTGGAAGTTGCCTTCGCCGGATGAAAACCTTTCGAAATGGATGTCTTGAGCAAACTCGAGCCGTCCCTGCCCGGCGTTTGGAGCGAGACGGCGCGATCGGAGCTTCTGGCGACGTTGGCGAGTGTCAGGCGCACCTTTAACTTGGCAATGCTGATGGTGCAAATGAACACCTAGCCCGTGGCCAGGATAGCCTTCAACTGCGAGAAGCTTTCAGAGATGTCCGCCGGCTGATCACTCCCGAAAAACCGTTCGAGGGCCGGCGCGAGGAGAACCGCCCGGTCAACTTCCCTATCGTTTCCATGGGTGTAGGCGCCCATACGGACGAGCAAGGCAACATCCTCGTAAAGCGCCAGCAGGGAGCGGCCCTGTTGCAACAGCGCATTTTCCTCCGGGGTTGCCGCGCCTGGCAGGCAGCGGGAAATCGAGCGAAGCACATCGATGGCGGGAAAGCGGCCCCTCTCCGCAATGGCACGGTCGAGAACGATATGGCCGTCGAGTACACCGCGCGCAGCGTCGGCGACCGCTCCGGCGGTATCGTCGTTCTCCACCAGCACCGTAAATACCGCCGTGATTGAGCCCGCCGCCCGGTTGCCTGCACGCTCGCAGAGAGAGGATAGTGCCGTGAAAGTCGAAGGCGGATAGGCTTCCAGCGCGGGCGGCTCGCCAGCGGCGAGCGCTCCTTCCCGGTAGGCTTGGGCGAAGCGGGTGAGACTGTCGAAGAGCAGTAAAACGTCCGCCCCTTGATGCGCAAAGCTCTCGGCCAACGTCATCGCGAGTTCCGCGCCGGAGCACTTCGCCGCTGCCGGCGCGTTCGCCAGCGATGCTACGACGATCTGCCGGTTGCCTCCAGCATGCACTTGTTCCGCCAGGGTGGAAAGCTCGCGGCCGCGTTCGCCGATCAAGGCCCAGACAACGACGTCTGCTGTGACCCGTGCGCCCAGATCCAGGAGGAGTTGGCTCTTGCCCACGCCGGGTCCGGCGAAGATCCCGATGCGCTGGCCCTTGGCAAGGGGCAAGAAGGTATTCAGCACCGCAATGCCGGAATTCATCCGTTCCCCGAACGGCAGGGTTGGCACTGCCTGACGCGATTCTGCAAGCCCAAACGGCAGTGGTCCCCGGCCATCTATGGCCTGCCCAAGACCATCGACGGTCCGCCCTAGCCAAGCCCGTCCCACGACCGGATGCAATCGCGGTAGTTGCCTCGCTCGGGTGTTCACATCGGGAACGTGATGGGTCAGCGGCACCGCAATGCATCCGTGATGATCGGTTGCAACGACCTTGCCACGACACGCCCCGAAGGCAATCTCGTCGCCGATGCCGGCGGCGAGGCCGGACACGGAGACCCGGTTATTGGAAACGGCCGTGACGGCGCCTTCGGACGTGAACAACTCAAGCCCGCGGATCCGTTCCGTCAAACGCCTCAATCGTTCCGATAAATCCGCCTCAGCCATCGACGCCAAGTTCATCCCGAGTTGATGAACCGCAACTTCAAACGCTGCGGGATCTTCGTTCTAGACCGCAGGACTTAAATTTTCCTTTACCGCTTTCGGGTACATGCAGAGCGTCGGATCAACGAAGGCATACCGCGATGGAAAATTTGGCAATCCTTTCCCTGGCCTCGGCCGCGGCGCGTCACGCTTCCTACCGCCAGTCGCTGGCGGCGGCGAATATTGCGAACGCCGATACTCCCGGCTACCGGCCGGTGGACCTGCCGGTGTTTTCGGTTGACCGCGGCGTGCCATTGCGGGAGACGCGGGCTCAGCACGTGCCGCTCGGGGGCTCCGCGGGCCTGGTACCCGGCTTGATGGTGGAGGTCCTGCCGGACGGCAACGCCGTCACGCTCGACGTGGAAATGGCCAAGGCGGCAGAAGCGGAATTGCGCCATGACCTGGCCACCACAATTTGGCAGCGGGGTCTGGGGCTCTTGCGCATGGCTGTCGCCAACCGGTGAGCCGAAGCAATGGATGAAGCGCTGAAAACCCTGTCGCTGGCGGCAAGCGGCATGCGCGCGCAGTCGACCCGCTTGCGCATTGCCAGCGAAAACCTGGCCAATGCCCAGACCGAAGGATATCGCCGGCGGACGGTCAGTTTCGCCGTGACGATGGAGGAGGGGGCGGCGTGGCCACGGGTATCCGGTGTCGGGACGGATCAGCGACCGTTGCGGCAGGTCTATGAGCCCTCCCATCCAAAAGCCAACAAGCAAGGTTATGTCATCTCCTCGAACGTGGACCCGATGATCGAGCTCGCCGACATCCGCCAGGCGAGCCGCAGTTATGAGGCCGGCCTGGCCTCGTTCGATCAGGCGCGTCGGATCTTCGCGCGCACGCTGGATATTCTGAAGCGATAGAAGGCAGAGAATGATGCTCCCGATTTCCGATCGCGCCGAAGCCGCTTACGCCGTCCTGCGGGAGTTGGCGAAACCGGATCCAACCGAGGCCCAAGCGTCCGCAGGAATGGCCGCGGGGTTCCAGGAGGTGGCGCAGGATGCCGGAGCGGCGCTGCGGGACAACCTCTCGCGGGCGGAAGAGGTATCTGCCAAGGCCTTGACTGGCCAAGCCGATGCCCAAAGCGTCGTGGAGGCTGTGGCCCAGGCGGAACTTGCCCTGCAGACCGCAAACGTGGTGCGCGACCGGGTGGTCCAGGCCTATCAGGACATTCTGCGCATGCCCGTTTGAGAAAGGCTGCCGGCTTTTCGTCATGTCCCCTGCTGAGGCCATCGATATCCTTCAGGCTGCACTATGGCTGACCGTCGAACTGGGCACTCCCGTTATGCTGACCGCGCTCGGCATCGGTCTCGCGGTCGGCCTGTTCCAGGCTCTGACATCAGTGCAAGAATTGACGCTGACCTTTGTGCCCAAGCTGTTGGCCGTCGGGTTGGTGATATGGCTGAGCCTGAGCGCGATGTTTCGCATCCTTTCGAACTTCCTTAACGGCCAGTTGTTCGATGCCTTGCTGGCCATCTGAACCTGCGGCCGACGGTATCGCAGCATGACCGGACTGAAGCTTTTCGCGTCGCTCGTTTGCGTCATTGGCAGCATCACTGCCGCGCTCCCTCAGCCATCGGCCGCCGGCAAGCCCTTGCCCGCAACAGCGTGTTTGATGGCAGCTCGCCAAGCAGCCGCGGCGGAAGGGATTCCGCCCGACCTGCTTGTGAGCATCGCTCTCGCGGAGAGCGGTCGGACACAAAAGGGCGCGACGGTTCCGTGGCCTTGGACCGTGAATTCGGAGGGGCGCGGCTGGTGGTTCGAGACCAAGCAAGCGGCTATTGCGCAGGTGCGCCGGTTGCAGGGACAAGGCCACCGGTCCATTGATGTAGGCTGTTTCCAAGTGAATCTGCGCTGGCATCAGGACGCCTTTGCTTCGCTCGACCAGGCCTTCGATCCGCCAGCAAATGCGGCTTATGCTGCTCAGTTTCTGGCAGAACTGCGCCGCGCATTCGGGCTTGAGTCGGCCACCGGCCGCTATCACTCCGCGACGCCGGCGCTGTCCGCGCGGTATCGCGCGCGGGTGGTTTCCCGGCGAGATCGGGCCGAAGCCTTGCTCGCCGCCCTACCCGCCGACGGGCTGCGCCAGGCGTCGTCCGTGACCGCTTTTCTCTTTGCGCCGACCGGGCGTATGGCGTCGTTTCGTAGCCTTTTCGCCGAAGGCGAGCCGCAGCGGCTGCCCGGCGCAGGCGAGCAGTAGCCGATGCCGGAGATCAGTATCCGCCAGATCTTCAACCCGACGGTTCTGGTGGCCATGGGCCTGATGGCGGTCATCGTGATGATGGTCCTGCCCATGCCCGCGGTCGTGCTGGATATCGGCCTGGCGATGTCGTTCGCGCTGGCAATCCTGGTCTTCACGATCACGCTCTTTATCGAACGGCCGCTGGATTTCTCCAGTTTTCCCGTTTTGCTGCTCGCTTCGTTGATGCTGCGGCTATCGCTGAATGTATCCTCGACAAAACTGATCATCGGCGAAGGCCACGCCGGGACCCATGCGGCCGGTGCTGTCATCGAAGGCTTCGCGAGTTTCGTGATGGGCAACAACCTGTTCCTCGGGCTGGTCACCTTCGGCGTGCTCTTGATTGTCAATTTCATCGTGATTACGCGCGGCGCCGGGCGCATGGCAGAGGTGGGCGCGCGTTTTGCGCTCGACGGCATGCCGGGCCGGCAGTTGGCGATCGATGCCGATGTGGCCGCCGGCGCCATCGACCATCACGAGGCCCAGCTACGCCGGCGAACGGAGCAAGAGGAGACGACCTTCTTTGGCTCGCTCGACGGGGCGTCCAAGTTCATCAAGGGCGATGCCATTGCCGGGCTCCTGATCACGGCGCTGAACCTGATCGTTGGCATGGTCATGGGGATCGCGGTGCATGGAATGCCGATTGGCGCGGCGCTGGAAACCTATGCGGTGTTGACGGTCGGCGATGGCCTCGTCTCGCAAATCCCTGCGGTGATAACGTCGGTTGGCGCGGGCCTTTTGCTGGCCAAGGGCGGCGTTGCGGGGAGCGTGGACAGCCAACTGCTGACCCAGATCGCCCGGTATCCTGCCGCGCTGGCGACGGTCGCCGGACTGCTTGCCCTGTTTGCCTTGTTGCCGGGCATGCCCTTCGCCCCCTTCATGGCGGGCGCAGTGGTGCTGGCCGTTATCACTTGGCGGACGTCGATGCATTTGCGCCAAGTAGAAGCCGCAAAAGCGGCCGAGGCGAGCATGGGAGAGGAAGCTAAGCCAGTCCGCAAGCGCGGGGCGGCGGAAGTCGACGATCTCGGGGTGCGGTTCGGTTCAGGAGTGAGTGCTGCCGTTATCGGCGGAGACGGGCTGGCCACGCGGATAGAACCGGTCCGCAACCATTTTCTGGAGAGCCTGGGATTTCTCCTGCCAGATGTGCGTTTGCGGGAGGAGCCCAGCCTCCCGGCCAATCACTATTGCATCGAAGTGCATGGAGCGCTGGTCGGTCAGGGAGAGATCATGGGCGAACGGGTTTTGTTGATCCTCGGAGAGGATGCGCACGCCCCGTTCGCCGGACAGGACGTCAAAGAACCGGTGTTCGGGGCGCCAGCCCGCTGGATTTCTCCGAATGACCGGATCGAGGCCATGGCAACCGGTTTTTCGCTGGCCTCGCCGGCGGAAGTGATCGCGACCCACATGATCGAGGTGATCCGCACCCATCTGCCGGACCTGTTGACCCGGCCAGTGACGCGCGCGTTGCTCGACGCCTTCGCTGATATTCCCGATCCGGCGCGAGCCCAGGCGCGACGCCGGCTGATCGACGAAATCATCCCGGAAGTGGTAAGCGTCGCGCAATTCCAGGGTGTGCTCCGCCAGCTCCTCGACGAAAACATCAGCGTCCGCAATCTGGGCGCCGTGCTCGAAGGTTGCGCCGATGCCCAGGGGCAAGGCAGCGATGCCATGGTGGAACAGGTCCGGCGGCGCCTCAGCCTCCAAATCACCGCGGGTCTTAAGGGTGAGGACGGTTCCGTGCCCCTGCTGCAGTTGGCCGAAAGCTGGGAGGCCCTGTTCCATACCCACGAGGATGCGAACAATGGCGTGGCCCTGCCGCCGAAAGAGATCAGCCGGTTGGCAGACAGCGTGCGCCGGCGCCTGGACGAATTGCTCGGCAAAGGAATCCGGGCTGCCCTGGTGACATCCGGGACGCGGCGGCGCCTGGTGCAGACCTTGCTGAAGGCGAAAGGCGTGAACGCGCCGGTCTTGGCTTATGAAGAGATCGATCTGCGGGCACGACCAAAGCTCCTTGGGACGGTCGAATGACCGGATTGATGCGCGATCTCTTGCCGTTCGCGTTGGAGTACTGGGGTGCGACCCTGGCCGTTTTCGGGCGCGTTGCCGGTGTTCTGGTGCTGTTGCCGGGTGTCGGCGCCCAGTCGGTGCCCCGCCGGCTGTTGGCTGCTCTTGCTTTTGTACTGGCAATGGCATTGGCGCCGCAACTCATGGGGCAGCGTGTTCCCGACCAGGTTTTTCTCGGCCGGCTGATCCTGTCGGAGTCCGTTGTGGGCCTGATCTTTGGCGTTTGGATACGCTGTGTGCTGTTCGCGATTAGGACCGCGGGCGCTCTGGCGGCGCAGCAAATGGGACTGCAGCTTTTCATCGGACAGCCTATGGACGGCGAGAATGAATCGCCTGGCGCGCGGCTGCTGACCTTGGGGGCCACCGCCCTGTTTCTGGCCGCCAACTTCCATCTGATGCTGATTGCTGCCTTTGCCGCCAGTTTCGAACTCGTGCCGTTCGGGGCTTGGC
>CAYYSC010000032.1:0-14233 GCA_964474065.1 uncultured Rhodospirillales bacterium
CCGGCCGCTCCCCCTCGGTTTCCGTCACGCCCCCGCCGGCTGCGCTTGTCGTCGGCTCCTGTCCTGTGTCGCCGTGGTTTGTTGATCCGGCCGAGCGCTTGCGCCGTCAACTGCGCGCCCAAGGCATCACGGACTTGCAGGACGATCCCGCCGAGATCCCGGACAACGGCAGCGTTATCGTGGTTCGGGCCGACATCGCTTACGACCCGGCCCTGATGCGTGCTCTCGCGGAAACGCCAGGCCTCGCCTTGCTGATGCCCGACAGGGACGAGGTGGCAGCCGTGAACGTGCCTTGCGGGATGGCAGCAGACATCCTTGGCGCCCTGGCAGCGGGACGGCTTACGGGCGAAGAGGCCCGTAAGCATGGCCTCGACCCGCAATTGCCTGATGCGGCCGCTTCGGCCTATCGCACCGCGCTTCGAAAGCGTGAGCCTCCGTACCTTCTGCGTATTCGCCGGGACAATCGGCTTGCGGTGGAGCGGCGTCTGTATAGCGGCGCCTATAAGGGCGTCACCGACCTTGTGACCAAGTACGTTTGGCCTGAACCGGCGTTCTGGGTCACGCGGGTGTGCGCGCGGCTGGGCATTTCGCCCAATATGGTAACGTTCGCGAGTCTGTTGCTGGTCATCGCTGCCTTTTATTTCTTTGCGCAAGGCCAGTTTGCCCTAGGCCTGCTAGCCGGCTGGGCAATGACGTTCTTGGATACGGTCGACGGCAAGCTGGCGAGGGTGACGGTCACCCATAGCCGCCTCGGCAACGTGTTCGACCATGGAATCGATCTCGTCCACCCGCCCTTCTGGTATTGGGCGTGGATGATGGGACTTCAGGCGACCGGACAGGTGCCCGCCGATGCATCGCTCTTGCTGGCGGTCATCGTTGGCGGCTACGTGCTGCAGAGGGTCGAAGAGGGGGTCTTCATCGCCCGCCACGGCGTCGAAATGCACGTCTGGCGGCGCTTCGACAGCTATTTCCGCCTCATCACCGCGCGGCGCAACCCGAACCTCATAATTCTGACCGTCTCTCTTCTGTTCGGCCATCCGGATGTCGGGATCGTGCTGGTGGCATGGTGGACGGCCCTGTGCTTCGCTGTCCACCTTGTCCGCATGATCCAGGCAGAATCGACCCGCCGTCATGGGCGACTGACGAGCTGGCTCTCCAGCTAGTCCGGCGGATCAGTCTCCGCTGGCAGCCTGCTTGGTCGCGCCCGGCGGACCGTCCCGCGGCGGGCCTCCGGAAAGCTCGGCGACCCATGGGTAGCGCGCCGCTTCTTCTCGGTCGTAACCCAGATTATAGACATGCGGGCTGCGCTGGCGCTCGCGCGCTTTCCCGTAGTACGTCCCGAGCAGCCGGTCGACCAGATAGCTGGTGATGCCGTAATTGCCGCTTTCGTGGTGGAAGTGATGAAGAAGGTGCAATTCCTTCATTCGCCGCAAGAGGCGGCTGCGCGGCTTGAAGTTCAGATGCTGGATGCAGTGGGCGAACTCGTAGAAGCAGGTGACGACCAGGCCCGTCGCGAAAGCCGCCGCGGCCCCGGGTAGCCCGGCGATTATCGCGCCGAGCGGCATGGTGACCATGGCAACTGTCGGCAACGTCGTCCAAAGCGCACCGAAAAGCACTTCGAGCCGATGGGGGTCCTGATGATGGTCGAAATGAACACGCTTCCAAACCGGTGCCATCGTCCGGGAGCGGTAGAGAAAGCGGCCGTGAAGCACATAACGGTGCAGCAGATACCAAGCCACTGGATAAACCGCCATCACTACCGGAACCATCATCAGCGGCCGCCAATCCGCAGCCGAGAAAATCGCCAGCCCCGCGCTCAAGACGGCCAGCATGGCGTAGGTCTGAATGGCGGGATAGGTGGCGTAGGCCTTGACCAACTCAGGCAGGGTCATCCGCCCAAGGTCATAACTCCGGCCTTGCCAGCGGTTCTTCCGCATCCCGTCCTCCTTCTCGTTCCAAACTGGCCGCTGTCACAAGCCCATCCCGTCGGCCTGTGTCACCATGCGCACCGGCCGGCAGCGTCATCGACCAGCCGCCGATCCTTTCGAAATCACCGTCTTTATCCAATCCGCGCACCGTCAGCGTTAACTTCCAGCCATCGCTCAACCGCGTTACCCGGAATAAATGCCATCGAGCTCGCCGCTTTTTGCGTAAAAAACATTCCGACGCCGAGGGCGTTCCGATTGCCGGCACGGAACCGTGCGGGCCTGCCAGCGCTGAAAATGCAGCGTAGTGGCAGTGCCCGTGCACGATCAACTCCGCCCCTGCCGTGGAGACGATTTCTGTCAGCAGGGAGCGATCGCTAAGAGCCTTCCGCCGGTTGAGCAGACCGTCTACTGGCGGATGGTGCACGGCCAGAACACGAAACAGGCCTTTTCCCGCCAGTTTGGCAAGCACCTGGCGGACCCGCTCGGCTTGGGCCGCGCCGAGCTTGCCGCTGGCCCAAAGGGGAGGCGTGACCACGGCACTCGACAACCCGACGAAGGCAACCTCTCCCCGCACCCGAACGTACGGAAACGCCGTTCCACCGGAGGATGGCCACTCGCCGTCGCCCGTCATCCACGGCTGCCACAATTCCAGCCCTTGCCCGTCCGGCAAGCGAACCAGCGCATCGTGGTTCCCGGGCACCACGCTGACCATGCTCGGCGGACCGAACTCTTCCAGCCATGTTCTGGCAGCACGGAACTCGCTCGGCAGCGCGAGGTTGGTGAGATCTCCGGTAATGAGAGTGTGCGCCGGATCATGGGCCGCAACGTCGGCGCACAGTGCACGCAGGACCTTCGGCTCGTGCCGGATCTTGCGCTTGAGATGCCAGGAGAGAAAACCCAGCAAACGTTTGCCGGCCAGGACGCCCAGCGGACGGGGCATCCCTGGCGGGAGGGGCAAATGGGGGTCGGAGAAATGGGCGAAAGTGGTCACTGCGCTTTAATGCTTCCCTGTCACCGTTGCGCGAAAAATGATAACCGCAACGTTTGCTTGGCTGAGTCCCGCCCTTGGAGGCAGAAATACGTATCAACGAAAAGCCCGGAAAGGCTCGCTTTTGCGGCAATGGCGGCACAGGGACTAGTAACATTGCGTCTATCGGTGTCATCGTCAATCCCCGCAGCCATCGTAACCGGCACCGCGCTGGTTACGGTTCGGGATTGGGTGACCCAAGCCTTGTGGTTCGGGCCGAATCGCGGGCGGAACTATCAGCCGCACTCGCTGCGTTCGCACGTGCGGAAGTCGGGACTGTGGTCGTCGACGGCGGCGACGGTACCGTGCGGGACGTCCTGACTGAATTGCCAGTAGCTTTCGGACCGGCGCTCCCCGCCCTTGCCCTGATTCCGTCCGGCAAGACGAATCTCATAGCCCGTGACGTTGGGGCGTTGTCGTGCAAGGGGGACGGGGTCGACCGGCTTCGTGCGGCGATCGCGGGCACCAGACAACTGCGCTGTACGCTGCGGCCGGCGTTGCAGGTTAGCGGGCTTCAGACAGGAGAGCCGACGCTCTGCGGCATGCTTTTTGGCGCTGCCGCGTTCACTCGGGCGACTGCCCTTGCGAACGAGAGCCTGCACCCGCGGGGTATCCATCACAGCGCAGCGGTCGCACTGGCAATCGCGTCATTCATCGCCCGGGCGACACTCGGCGCGGAACGCCGGCGGCTGATGGCCGGCGAACCCATGGAAATCGGCATCGATGGCGAACCGCCGCTCAGAGGTCCACGCTTTCTGGTGATGGTCACCCCGCTGGAGCGGTTGATGCTCGGTCTCTGGCCGTTCGCGGAGCGGGGGCACGGGCCGCTGCACTGGCTGGGTCTAAAAGCGCCCCCCAACCGCCTGGCAGGCGTGATCATGCATGCCTTGCGTGGCAAGGCACCGCCATGGCTGGCTGAGGCGGGACATGCAAGCGGGCGCGCCAACGAGGTGACGCTGAGGCTGGAGAGCTCCTTTATCCTGGACGGGGAGATATTCCAACCGGGCCCTGAGGGCGTTCGCCTGACGCCTACGCCCCCGATCCGCTTCCTGTCCACATGAGTTTCCCTGACGCGAAGCGCTCCGCGAAGACGATGGGCGCCGTCCTTGATGAAGAACTGGCTGAGGACGTCGCTCCGGACGTGCGGGCGATGGCGAATGCCATTGTGGCCGCCCACGGGGGTTCCGTGGCAGCCGTTCTGTTCTACGGGTCCTGTTTGCGGGATAGCAGCACCGCGGGTGTGCTCGATTTCTATGTGCTGGTGGACGACTATCGGGCTTATCACCGGCGCGCCATGCCGGCGTTGTTCAATTTCCTGCTGCCGCCGACCGTGTCCCAATGGCGAATAAGGGGAAGCTCGGGTCCGCTTCGGGCGAAAGTGGCAGTGATTTCGCGTGCCCAGTTCAGGCGGCGGATGAATGCCCGCAACCTCGACACGAGCCTCTGGATCCGTTTCTGCCAGCCCTGCGCGCTGGTATATCGTCGCGATACAGAGACGGCTGACTGGGTGGTGGAGACGCTTGGGCAGGCCATCTCCACGGCAGCGGAATGGGCTGTGCGCCTGGGGCCTGCAGAAGGTGAGCCTGGTTCCTACTGGCGGGCCTTGTTCCGCAATTCGTATCGCGCTGAACTGCGGGTGGAGCGTTCGGCCGACCGGGGCGCCACCATCTATGAGGCGGCGGCTGCGCGCTATGACCGTCTTTTGCTACCGGCGTTGCGCCGCACCGGTATCCGGGTCCAGTCGGCAGCAGCGGGGCAAGTGCGGCCATTCTGCCGGCACCGTGGCACGGCCGCGGCTTGGTTCCTGCGCTGCGCCGTGGGCAAAACCCTCACGCTCGCCCGGCTCGTGAAGGCATCGTTCACGTTCAACGATGGCGTCGACTATATCGTCTGGAAGATCGAACGGCATTCCGGGCGCCCTTTAACGCTCTCGCCCTGGCAGCGCCGCCATCCCCTTCTGTCTGCCCCTGCCGTTTTATGGCGGCTATGGCGGAGCAAGACGATTCGTTGACTTACTCGGCCGCCACCCTCTCGGATCCCACCAAGCCGAGAAGCTTGCCCTGTTCGGTTATCGCCTCAATCGCCTGATCGACCTGCTCGGAAGTGTGCGCGGCACTGACGCTCGCCCGCAGAAGCGGTTCGCCGGTGGGTGTCGCTGGTGGAAGCGCAAGATTGCAGTAGACGCCGTTGTCGAGCACGCCATTCCAAAGGTCGATTGCCGTCTCGACGGCGGGCAGGCGGACTGAGACGATCGGGCCAGCTTCCGGACCCAACGCGAAACCGGCTTTCTCCAGCCCCTGATATAGTCTGGAGCCGTTCGCATGGAGGCGGGAGCGCAAATCCGGCCGGGTCTCCATCTGTTTGAGCGCTTCCGTCACCGATGCCACGACCGAGGGCGGCAGCGACGCCGTAAACATGTACGGCCGGCAGGCCACGCGCAGCGTTTCGAAGTCGTCAATATCAGAAACGCAGAAGCCGCCGACGGCCCCGAGGCTCTTGCTGAAAGTACCGACAATGAAATCGGCTTTGACGCCCGTCGCTTCCGTCAGGCCGCGACCGTGTTGGCCCAGTACGCCCAGCGAATGCGCCTCGTCAACAAGCAGATATGCTCCGGCTGCCCGGACCACCGCGGCGATCTCCACCAGCGGAGCCGTGTCGCCGAACATGCTGTAAATACCCTCGACGACGACGAGCCGGTCGCCGGGTTGGCCGCGCAAACGCCTCAGCCGGCGCGCCAGATCCTCCGGGTCGTTATGCCGGAAACGGATCACCTGGGCGGCGCTAAGCTTGGCGGCATCGTAAATGCTTGCATGACTGTCAGCATCGAGCAGCAGATGGTCGTCACGGCCTGCAAGTGTCGAGATGATCCCGAGATTGGCTTGGTATCCCGTCGTGAATACCATGGCATGACGGGCTCCATAGAAGGCCTTCAGCCGTTCTTCGAGTTCGGTGTGGCCTTGGTAGGAGCCGTTGGCAACACGCGAACCGGTCGTGCCCGTGCCGGATCCGCGCAGGGCTGCTGCCGCCATTTCGATGCAGGAACGGTCGAACGTCAGTCCGAGATAGTTGTTCGATCCCAACAGGATAACCGTCTCACCCGCGATTTCTGCCTGGGTAGCGTCGTGGATTGCGTCGAAGCAGACGGAAAAGGGGTCCCGGCCCAGCTTTGCCGACCGGATCCGGTCGTGCAGGTCGCTAACCTGCTGATACTTGGAAAGTATACTCATGCACCGTCCTGTTCAACCTTGAGAGTTTCGATGACTTTTTCGAGTTCCTTCAAGGTTTCGATCTCGGCGATCATGTCCATGGGAATGGAGATATCGAAGCGGTCCTCCAAAACCATAATAAAATTCATCACTGCCAATGAATCCAACCCGAGGTCGCGTGTTACGGAGGTGGCCGGCGAGACTGCCCGGCCAGGGGCAAGTTTCTTGATCTCTTCTTCGAGAACATCAAAAGTCGTAGAATTTTTGTTCATTATAACTGCCAGTTGTTTTGCTCCGCCAGCTCGATTTTTCAGGCGTCATAACCATGCCAGCTTTACCATGGCCAGCATCAATTTGCGATTTCCCGCATTGATAACGCGAGCGCCCTTTGCGGAGTTCCGGCCCGTCCGGCAGGGGCGGCAAGTCGCCATTCCTTGCGTACCACCGGGCAGTCTCTTCGAAACCTGTCCTCAGCCCGACGCAAGGGCGCCAGACGCCCGGCGGCGGTTGCTGCTCCGGCGCGGACGACCAGTCGTCATGCATCAATTCCCGCGCCTTTCCCGGTGTCAAGATGCTCGACCGGCGTCTCAACTGCGCCACCGCCCCGACCGCGGCGCCCATGGCGCGCACGGCCGCTGGGGGCACGGACAAAACGCGGGCGTTGCCGCCAACGGCGTGCCGGGCCTCCGCCGCGATTGTCGACCAGTCGTAGCCATCCACCCGGGCATCGGTTACCTCGAAATGCCGCCTCGCCGGACCCGCACGCGCCAATGCTGCCACGGCCGCGGCGACATCGGCTGCGTGGACCATGCAGATCCGGGCCTTTGGTGCCGCTGGCACGGCCAAAAAGGCCCCGGTAGCGGCCCGGAACAGGCGCAGGATCTCCCGGTCCCAGGGGCCATAGACAGCAGCAGGCCGCACCGTTACCCAATCGCCCGGACCATACTCCGCTAGCGCTCTTTCGCCCTCGGCCTTGCTGGCCGCGTAATCTGAGAGTTCGGGGGCGCGCGCTGCTAACGAAGAAACGTAGACAAGACGCGCACCTGGCGCTGCCTCTGCGGTCGTCTCTGCCAAGCGGGCGGTACCGTCTGCATTTACCGCAAAAAAATCCGCTCGGCGAAGCGCCTTGACTGCGCCGGCAACATGGACGACGGCGCTAGCGCCCTTCACCAACCTGCGCAACGACTGAGGCTCGGACAAATCCCCGGGAACGATCTCAAAGTCCACATCGGCCAGTTGAGGGTGCACCGGATCGCCGCGCACCAGCAGGCGAGGACGCCATCCGGCAGCGGCCAGTTCTCGCACCACGTACCGCCCCAGAAAACCCGTTCCTCCGGTTACCGCTGCAATCGGCAGCGCTGTGCTCATGCGGCCTCCGCCGCATCAACGGGCGAGAACCGTCTTTCCTGATACAGCTGACGCGCGCGGCTGCGGCTCAATTTACCGGAGGACGTGTGCGGCAAGCTGTTATGGGGCACCAGCACCGGCGTGCAGTCGACGCCGTGCACCTGGCGAACCACCGCCTCCACTTCGGCGCGAAGGGTCTCTCGGTCCGCCTCCGCTGAGAGCCGGCACTCGACGAGCACAATGACCCTTTCGCCATCCTCCTCATCGATGGAGAAGGCGGCGGTGTCGCCATTGCGGACGCCAGCTATTTCGCGTTCGACCGTCCATTCCAAATCTTGCGGGGCAATGTTCCGGCCATTGACCACGATCAGGTCTTTCACCCTCCCCGTAATCACTACCTCGGCCTCTGTCAGATAGCCTAGATCACCGGTTTCTAGCCAGCCGTCCTCCGTCATGACCGCCATTGTCGCATCCGGTTCACGGTAATATTCCTGCATGAGGCTGGGACCTTTCAGGAATACACGGCCGATATGGCCATCAGGTAGCAAATTACCCTTATTGTCCCGGATTTCCCACTGATGCCCGGGCAGGATCCGACCGCACCGAACAAAATCCCGCGCATGCTCCCCTTCGCGCGAGGACTCGGCCGCTGGCGGGGCCGCAAGCCCTTCGTTTTCGAGCCGCCGCACATCGAGCCGGTCGACCGCCAGTCCGCTTCTCAACGGGGCAAAGCTTACCGCCAGGGTCGCCTCTGCCATGCCATAGCTGGCAACAAAGGCCGTGCTTTTGAAACCGTGGTCACGAAACGCGGCGGCGAAGCGCTCCAGCACCTTCGGCCGGATCATGTCGCCGCCGATGCCCGCAACCCGCCACTGCGAAAGATCGAGCTTTTCTAGCGTTGCCGTTTCCGCGCGCCGGGCGGCGAGATCGTAACCAAAACTAGGACTGAAAGACAGCGTTCCGCCGTTTTGCGACACCAAGGTTGGCCAAACAAGAGGGCGCCGGGCAAATTCCCGCGTCGGCAGCAGGTCCAGGGACATCTGGGTAGCCACTGGAACGAGCAGGAACCCCACCAGCCCCATATCGTGGTAGAACGGCAGCCAGGAAAAACAACGGTCGCCGGCCCCGATATTGAGACCGTGCTGCGCAATGCCGGCAATGTTGCTCATCAGGGCCTTCTGGGTCACGGCGACAGCACGCGGAAATCGCGTGCTCCCGGAGGTGAACTGCAGATAGGCGAGGCTGTCTGGCCCGACAGACGGGAGGTCCGGTCCCTCCTCCGGCAGGGAAGCCAAGTCTCCGACGCTGCCGGATATCACCAAGTCCAGGCCCTCGACCGCGTCGGCCAGGGTCGCGCAAAGACTGGCGGGCGCGAAAGCCGCCGCGGCATTCACGGTCTCGATCATGCCTCGGATGTGTTCGACATACTTGCGACGATCGCCGAATGCCAACGGCAAAGGCAGGGTGGCGGGGACCAGCGCTGCATATTGACAGGCGAAGAACAGGCGGATGAAATCACCGTCCGTCTCTGCCACCATGGCGACCCGGTCACCTGGTCTGAGTCCGGCCCGAAGTAACTTGCGGGCCATGCAGACGGACTCGGCCTTGAGGTTATGGTATGAGAGCAACTCGGTCACAGAGCCGCGCCCGGAATATAGGGTGATGCCACTCCTGCCGCGGGACGCGTAATCCAGACAATCGGGTAGCGCGGCAAATCCTGCCTGACGAAAAGGGATACCGCTGCTGGTCGACGACGTCTGCTGTTGCATAAAGGGCTGCTCTCGGCAAAGGATGTCAAAAAACACGGCAGGTCCGACCCCGTGCACGACACACAAGAATAACATATAGGTCGAATTTTTTAAACATAGCCCTTGCAACATCAAAATTTTGCGCGCTGCCCTGGCAGAAAGCAGGCGCCCTGACGGCGGGATCCCCCTGAGAGCCTGTTCTCGAACGGTGACCAGTCGTGCGGGACAAAACGCGCTTCCGTGCCCCCGCTGTCCGTCCGCGAACCGCCGGAACGCTCCCGTCGAAACGGTTCATCACCACTTTGTCATCACCGCTTTGCGCGAGGCTCCTACCTCAACCCGCCTGGATCCTCAGGGTTCCAGAGGGCGATGCCTTTTATTTCACCGTCAGTGCCAGGAAAAGTGATGGGCCACGTGTTTCATCGGAGCGGCTGAGGTATGCTTATTCGGCCGCCATTGCCTGCTTCGGTTCGAAACGGAAGCCGCGGTAGCCGTTCGCGACCACCTCCTCGCAAATTTTCCGGTAGGTGCCGACGCCGGCGATGTAGGGCATGAACAGGCGCGGCTTGCCCGGAATATTGGTGCCCATGTACCAGGAGTTGGCGCGGGGGAACAGCGTCTTGTGCGCCACGACCTGTACGTGATCGATCCACTCGTTCTCCGCCTCCAATTCTGGTTCCATCAGTTCCAGCCCCTGTTCGCGCATATGGATGAGCGTGTCGGCGACCAGATCGACATGTTGCTCGATGGAGGTGATCATGTTGCTCTTGACCGATGGGCTGCCCGGCCCGGTGATCATGAAGAAATTGGGGAAGCCCTCGCTCATCAGGCCCAGATAGGTCCGTGGCCCGGCATACCATTTCTCTTTCAGCGCCAGCCCGTCGCGCCCCCGGATATCGACATTGAACAGGGTGCCGGTCATGGCGTCGAAGCCGGTCGCGAACACGACGGCGTCGAACTCGAAGTCCCGGCCACCCACGGTCAGCCCTTTTTCGGTCAGGCGCTCGATGGGCTCCTTGCTGATATCCACCAACTCGACATTGTCGCGATTGTAGGTCTCATAGTAACCGGAATCGACGCACAGGCGTTTGGTGCCGATGGGGTGGGTTTTGGGGCACAACGCCTCTGCCGTCACCGGGTCTTTGACGATGGAGCGGATCTTGTTGCGCACAAACTCCGCCATCGTGTCGTTGGCATCCTGACTGGTCAGAATGTCGTTGAACGCGCCGAGGAACCCGGAGCCGCCGATTTTCCAACGCTCCTCGTAGGTGGCAAGGCGTTCCTCCTCGCTCACTTCCAGTGCCGATTTGTCGTTGAGTTCCCGCAGCACACCGTTGGGCATGTAGCGCATTTCCCGGCGCTTCGCCCCATAGCCGTCTTTCCAGGAACTGGCGTATTCCTCTGTCATCGGGTGATTGCGTGACGGGATGGAAAAGTTTGCCTGGCGCTGGAACACGGTCAGATGTGCCGCTTCCTCCGCGATCACCGGAATGGCCTGGATGCCGGAGGAACCGGTGCCGATCACGGCGACGCGCTGGCCGGTGAAATCCACCTTGTCATGGGGCCAGGCGCCGGTGTGGTACGTCTTGCCCTTGTAGTCTGCCAAGCCTTCGAAGTCGGGGATCTGCGCGGTCGAGATACAGCCGCCGGCCATGATGAAATGCTTCGCCGTGACTGTTTCGCCCTTGTCGGTTTCGACCTGCCAGCATTTGCCTGCCTCGTCGTAATGGGCGGCGCGGACCTCGGTCTCGAAGTCGATCAGCTGGCGCAGGCCGAAACGGTCAGCGGTATGGCCGGCATAGGTGAGAATATCCGGCTGGGCTGAGAACTTTTCCGGCCAATTCCATTCCTGTTGCAGATCGTCGTCGAAGCCATAGGAGTACTGCATGCTTTCGACGTCGCAACGGGCGCCCGGATAGCGGTTCCAGTACCACGTACCGCCGACATCGTCGCCGCGCTCGAAACAGCGGACGGAAAAGCCTGCCGTCTGGAAACGGTGGAGTAGATAAAGGCCGGAAAATCCCGCGCCCACGACCACGACGTCCACCATAGACGCTTTCTCTTGTTTATCTGGCATGATTTACAGTCCCTGTATTGGAGCACCGCTCCGGCGTGCGCCGCGGTTGAGTCTGTCCCTCATTCGGACCGCACTTTAAAGAGTAGCGGTTTCCAATCCGGTCGTCGAAGTCAATCCCCCAGTTGCGACGATCCAATCCTATAGCAATCCAGGGATCGCCCAAGGCTACGTTACAACGTTCGAACCGTGCAACGGGAGCGCAGGTCAAACGCCGAGCGTTCGAAGGTTGAACCTTGATCCCAGTCTGCCGGTATTCCGTGTCGGCGCAATTCAATCGGTCCGGACACATTCCTTGTTAACTGCAGCTCCGGCATGGTCGGCCGTGGCGGGTCGAAACGGGGAATGGCGTGGCCCGACGAATTGTGAGTTCAGGACTGATGTCGGAAACTTCCCGACCGATCATTGTCAAGCGGACTGTCATTGCCAAACGCGGCCATCATGGTGGCGCGTGGAAGGTCGCTTACGCCGACTTCGTTACGGCAATGATGGCGTTTTTCCTGCTCATGTGGCTATTGAATGCGACGACGGAGCAGCAGCGCAAAGGCTTGGCCGACTACTTCGATCCTTCGATCGCGATTGGCCGTACGTCATCCGGCGGTCGCGATCTGCTGAACGGCGACTCCATGACCTCCGCCGATACGCTTGCTCATTCCGGCAAAGGCTCCAGTAAGAAGCGGGTAATGGGCGAGGGGCGAGGCGGCGAGGCGAACGGACAAGCCGTGGCCGGGCAAGGGGCCCCGGATGAAAGATTGCCGGACGCTAAGCCACAGGGTGAAAGTGCGGCCGAAGAAGAAAACCTGGCGAGCGTCGCCGCTGGCGTGCACCGCTTGCGCGAGCAAAACGGCCTCTCTCAGCACATTATGGTGCGCGTGGTGCCCGAAGGGCTGCTGATCGAGGTGGTGGACAGCAAGGACTCCGCCATGTTCGCGCTCGGCAGCGCGCAACCTAGCGAACGGATGGATACGATTTTGAAGATCGTGGCCGAGGCCGCCGACACCGTCACCAACGACATGGTGGTCATCGGTCATACCGACGCGACGCCATTCCGTGCCCAGGCGGGCCGCGACAATCTTGATTTATCAATGGAGCGTGCGAACGCGGCCCGCCGCTTGCTGCAGACCATGCTCAGAGACTCCGGCCGGCTGATCCGGGTCGAGGGGAGGGGTCATAGCGATCTCCTGGTTCCCCAAGAACCCGGCTCCCCGACAAACCGCCGAATTGGATTGTTAATCCTATCCTAGACGCAGTGCCGGACATAGCGCGTTTAATCTATCTTTACCTGCGTATCATAGAATGGGCTCGTTGGTATCGTTTATAGGTGACTGTCAATGACGCTCTCTTCTTCTATGCTTTTGGGGGTCCAAGGGCTTTCCTCCAATGCGCAACGCTTGGCCGGTGTCTCCGACAACATCGCCAACAGCGCCACCGTGGGATACAAACGCGTCGACACCAGCTTTACTTCCTTTGTCCTGAGTGAATCGGGCCAGAGCTATGCGCCGGGCGGCGTCACCGCGTCCACCACGCGCGATGTGACGGCGAGGGGAGCGCTGCAGACGAGCGACAGTCCGACCGACTTGGCGGTTGGTGGCCGCGGCTTCATTCCGATCCTCCGAACCCCAAGCGGCCTCACCAATCCGCAGGCAAGCCCGGTCGGCCAGGGAGAGTTCCTGCTGACCACAACCGGCAGCTTCAGGTCAGACGCCAGCGGTTTTCTCCGGAACCCGAACGGCGACTATCTGCTGGGTTGGCCAAGCGATCGCGCCGCGAATCCTCCGCGGGATTCGATCACGGCGTTGCGGCCGATCCGGACCGAAGGCTTGCCCTCTTCTGCGGCGGCCACGGAACAGGTTACATTGCGCAGCAATCTGCCGGCTGGAGACACCCTGACCGGCGCAACGCCGCCGGAAACCTATCGCCAGTCGGTTGAGGTCTTTGACGAGCTCGGTACCAAGCATCGGCTTGAGTTCTCGTTCACCGCGAAGCCCAGCGCCCCGACCCCTTCCAATTTGTGGGACTTCACCCTCCGCGACGCGCAAACCAATGTCATCGGCAATGCAGAGTTGGAGTTTGCGGCCACCGGTCCGCTCGCCGGGTCGTTGACCAGGATCACGCCAGCGGGACCGGCAACGGTCGATCCCGTTAGCGGGGCCATTTCGGTCACGGGGCCCGGAGGGCCGCTGGACATCGACATTGGAGCGCCGGGCACTGGCGAAGGCACGACCCAGTTCGCGTCCGCCTTCGAGCCGCAGACGGTGGAGCGCGATGGTTTCGCGCCTGGTCGGATCACCACCATTGAGGTCGGCGAGGATGGCGTGCTGCGCGGGACCTACGATAATGGGCAGGTGCGGGATCTCGCGCGTGTCCCCCTCGCCGACGTTACAAATCCGAACGGCTTGCGGCCCAGCGATGGTCAGGCGTTTGCGATATCGAACAGCTCTGGCCCCATGTATCTCTGGGATGCGGGCACGGGCCCGGTCGGCGCGGTAAAGGGTTTTTCCCTGGAAGCCAGTACCACCGACATCGCCACGGAACTGACGCAACTGATCGAAACGCAGCGCGCCTATAGCGCCAACGCGCGGATCATCCAGACCAGCGACGACATGTTGGCTGAGGCCACCAACCTGAAGCGATGAACGCCCGATGAGCCTGTCCCTCGCTCTCTCCATCGCCGGCACCGGTCTGGCCGCTTCGGCACAGCGCGCCAACGTGACGTCCGCCAACGTCGCGAATGCGAGCACGTCCGGCTATGTCCGCCGCTCCGTCCACGCGACCGAAATCCAATCGTCCGGCGCGGGCTACGGTGTCGCTGTCTCGGACCCGGTCCGCAATGACCGGCCCGGCCTTGAACGGGCGTTGCGGGCGGCCGCCACGCAGGAAGCGGGCGCGCGCGTCCGGACCGA